>JAIKYL010000156.1 GCA_024683255.1 Bacteroidales bacterium
TTCGTACAATGACCAGTACCACCTGCTGTACATCAGCATCGGCACGGACGAGCCCAATGGCATGTATCAGGGCATTTACGACCTGCACTGCGCACTGGACAGCCTGGGCGTGAAGCACGTGTACTATGAATCCCCCGGCACTGGCCACGAATGGCTCACCTGGCGCCGTTCCCTGCACCAGTTCGCCCCCATGCTTTTCCGCCTGTAATATGAAAAAGATCCTTCTTCTCTTTACTGCCGCCACGGTTTCCATCGGCCTGGCCGCGCAAGTTTATGACGATGGCATGGAGCGCAGTACGCCGGAGGCGGAAGGAATTCGCTCAGAGGCCATTGCCGATTGGTTTAAGGCCTTGGAGGAGGGTGGATACGAGGTGCACGGGCTCATGCTCCTTCGGCACGATAAAGTGGTGGCCGAGCACTGGTGGGCGCCCTACGGCCCGCAGTATCCGCACGCCATGTATTCCGCCACCAAAACCTTCACGGGTGCGGCCATCGGCTTTGCCGTACAGGAAGGCCTGCTTAAGGTGAGCGACAAGGTAAAAGATTTCTTCCCGGACCTGATGCCGGAAAAGACGGCGCCGGAACTGGAACGGCTCACGGTGGAGCACCTCCTCACCATGTCGGCCGGACATGCCCGCACGCAGTATCCCGGCTCCGGGGACGACCAGGTGCGCTCTTTCCTGGCCATGGACTATGCCCACGAACCGGGCACTTCCTTTGCCTACAACATCACCTGCTCGCACATGCTCTCGCAGATTATCACGCGGGTGACGGGGATTACGCTTTATGAATACCTGAAGCCGCGGCTGCTGGACCCGCTGGGCATCAAGGATGTGGTTTGGGAAATGGATCTGGACGGCCGCAATATGGGCAACGGCGGCATGCACAGCAAGACTTCGGACCTGGCCAAATTCGGCATTTTCCTCAAGAACGGCGGCGTGTGGAAGGGGAAGCAGCTGCTTAACCGTGAATGGGTCAAAGCCATGACCACACCGCATATTTTCCAGCGTCCGGAACTCTCTGATGAGGAGAACGAAAAGGACGACAGCGGCAAGGGTTACGGCTACCAGACCTGGATGGGACGGCACAATTCCTACCGGGCCATCGGCGGCCAGAACCAGCTGATTATGGTTATTCCGGAATATGACCTGGTGGTTGCTTCCAACGGTCAGATTGGAGATGAAGCGGGATTCAACCAGCTGATATACAATTTATTGGATGGGATGAGCGACAAGAAGCTCAAGCCCAATAAGAACTTCGATCTGCTGGCGGCCATTGGCGGTTATGAACTGAAGCATCCCTTCCCGGAGGCATCGGCCCAGCCTGGCGAGCGTTCGCGCACCCTGCGCTACCGCATGCACCAGAACAGCTACGGTCTCACGGGTATCGCCTTCCGCTTTGACGCAGAGGGCAACATGTACCTCACGCTGGAGACGGGCGAGGCCATCCACAACATTCCCTTCGGCCTGGACAGCTGGAAGATGGGCAGCACGGACCGGACGCTGCTGTTTGGCGGAACGGTCTATGCCAACAGCATGAACACAACGCCCATGACCACCGCCGGCTGGTGCAGCTGGACCGGGGCCGATGAACTGGGCGCCTACTACCTGTCCCTCTTTAACAACGGCTGCCAGGAGCGCTTCCGCTTCAACTTCTCTCCGGATCGGAACGAACTCACTATCACGGTAGTAGCCCCGCAACCCCGCCGTTTCCAGGGGAATCCTGCGCCCGTGCCCGCCACCCGCGACATCACCCTCACCGCTTCACGAATCAAATCCACTTATTGATATGCGCATCTTACTGAAAAACGGAAAAATTTACGACGGTACCGGGAATGATCCCGTCATGGGAGACATCCTGGTAGAGGACGAAAAGATTATGGCAGTGGGCCCCTCGCTGGAGGAAAAGGCCGATGAGACCATAGACCTGGAAGGCCTGAGCATCTCCTCCGGCTTCTTTGACGCCCATTCCCACAACGACTGGTTTGCCATCAAGAAGGAGCCTCTGAAG
>JAIKYL010000157.1 GCA_024683255.1 Bacteroidales bacterium
CAGGTCGAACATATCGGCCACTATGCGGATTTCCTCGTCGTTGATTTTGAGGATATCACAGCGGCGGAGAGACTCCTGCAAGACCGTTTTCCCATAGTAATTCTGGCGCAGGTTGATGTCAAACACCTTCAGGCAATCGGCCGGAACGGCATCCAGGAACCAGGCGATGGTTTTCCGGGAAACCGGACTGCGCTGGGCCAGGGAACCGAAACAGACGGCCCGGCATTCGGCGGCAATGGCCGCCAATTCTTTTGAATAGGGAATATTGTCCCAGGCCACGCCCTTTTTAATTCCGTACTGCGGAACGCCCTTTGCGTCCAATGTCACCTGCACGGTGCCGGTGGGATGGTCCACCCGGTCCAGATGAAAAGGAAGGGCATGGGCCTCAAGGGTATCTACGATTTCTTCGCCCAGGGCATCATGGCCGATGGCACTCACTGCCAGGCCTTCCTCTCCCAGGCGCTTTACGTGGTACGCAAAATTGGCCGGAGCGCCGCCCAGGGCCTTTCCGGAAGGGAGCATGTCCCAGAGGATTTCACCAATCCCCACAATTACTTTCTTACTCATGCCTTTTTAAGGAATTTTGCGGCCAGGTATACCAGGTACGCCACGCCTATGCTGATAACAATCACAGAGCCGATCTGGGTGCCCATTGCGTCGGAGAGCACACCCATGAGCAGCGGGAAAACGGTGCCGCCGATGAGACCCATGATCATAAGGCCGGACATCTCGTTACCCCGCTCCGGCAGGTAGTAAAGCGCACGGGAGAAGACCATGGAGAAGATGTTGGAATTGCCAAAGCCCACCAGCGCAATGGCCACGTAGATGCCGATTAGGCTCCTGCATACAAACAGGCCGATCATGGCCAGCACCATGCAGGCGACGCTCACCACAAAGAACTTCTTCAGGGAGAACCTGGCCAGGATGAAGGAGCCGGACAGGCAGCCCAGCGTACGGAAAAGGAAATAGATGCTGGTGGCGATACCGGCCTTTTCCAGCGGCAGGGCAAGACGTTCCATGATAATCTTGGGGGCGCAGGTATTCACGCCCACATCTATGCCCACATGCGCCACGATGCCCAGGAAAAGAAGCAACACGGTGCCGTCGCCCAGGAGTTTGAGGCACTGGATGAAGCCGGAGGACTTGTCTTTGGGTATTTCCTCCTCGATCCGGGTGAACCACAGATAGGCCGTGGCAGTGACCGCGAACGCCAGGAAAACGGGATACAGCAAACGCCAGTTGCCAAAATGGAGCGATGCCCAGCTGGCAATGATTGGTGCGATAAAGGACGCTATGGCCTTGATGAACTGGCCGAAGGTGAGCGTACTGGCGAACTTTTCGCCGCTCACGATGCAGGAGGCCAGCGGGTTCAGCGATACCTGCATGAGCGTATTGCCGATACCCAGGAGGCAGAAGGACGCCAGCAGCACAGGATAGTTATACGCAAACATGGGCAGGATCAGCGCCAGGGCCGTGACCGCCAGGCTAAGCAGAACGGTCTTCCGCTTGCCGATCCGGTTCATCAGCAGGCCCGTGGGCACGGACAGGAAGAAGAACCACAGGAACACCATGGACGGCAGGAAATTGGCCATGGTGTCGGAAAGGGCGAAATCGGCCTTTACATAATTGGTTGCGGTGCCCACCATGTCCACGAACCCCATCACGAAGAACGCGAACATCACCGGCACCAGCGAGGAAACAACGGACTTTTTCATAGTTAGAACTTCAGGATGGCGGCAGAGACCGGAGAAAGCTGGATAACATCGCCCTTCCTGGTCTGCTTGTACGTGCATTTGTTATAACTCCCGCCGATGAGTTCCGGCCTGGAAGGCTCTGCCGGCAGGGTTACGCTCACCTGTTTGCCGGAGGGGTTCAGCACCACCCAGCAACGTTCGCCCTTCCATTCACGTTCGTACACCATGGGATAGGGCTGGTCCAGGGAACTCACCAGCCGCCAGGAGGCATCGGCCCCCAGCGACTTCACCTCTTTGCGAAGATTCAGGAGCGTCCGGACATAGTGGAGCAGGGAGTTCGGATCGGCTTCGGCCTTTTCCACGGTCATCCTATTGGGATCCGGATCCTGCGGGATGTAGATCTTTTCGATGGGCGCGGTGGAGAATCCGCCGTTGGCTGTTCCGTCCCAGAGCATGGGGATGCGGCAGCCGGCCCGGAAGCCGGAACCGTCCGTGGAAGGGGCGTTGGGATTCTGTTTAAGGCCGATTTCGTCGCCATAGTAGATGAACGGCACGCCCGGCATGGTGAGGAAGAAGGTCATGGCCACTTTGAGCTCTTCCGGCGTTGTGCGGCCTTCCGTGCACACGCGGTTGAAGTCGTGATTGCCGGAGGGCATGCACACATAACCATGACCCTGGACGGCGTTGTACTGATAGGTGTACAGGTCGTACCAAGTCTTCAGTTCGCCTTGCCCGGCCTTGTCGAAGTACGGCGTGGCCTGGACGGCGTTGGGGCCGAATCCGCGCCGGCCATAGAAGAAGAGCGTGGAATAGTTGTACTGCCCGTCGTGGCAGAAGAAATCCAGGTCAAAATGCGCCTGCGCCACGCTCTGGGCCGGGTTGAACCATTCGGCAATGAGTACGCCTTCCGGGTATTCCTTTTCAAACCACGGCATTAAATCCTGGTTCCAGAGCTTGATGGTGGCGGCCTTGTCCGGGTCGTTCTTCACCAGGCTGGCGGCCATGTCCACGCGGAAGCCGTCCACGCCTTTGTCCATCCAGAAGGAGATGATGTTCTTGAGCTCCCGGCGCATGGCCATGGGTCCCGGGGCGTCCACCGCCTGCTCCCAGGGATGGGCAGGATCCGGATTGGCAAAGCCGAAATTCAGGGCCGGCTGTGTGTCAAAGAAGTTCTTGATGTAGTAGGGGCCGCGCGGGGCGTTCGTTGCCACAAATTTGCTAAGTAGGGACGCTGCGGCATTGTTCCGCACAGCATCGTCCAGCGAAGCGCCCGGGGTGGAAGCAGGACCGCCTTCCGGCTTGAAGGAGGGCCAGATGTAATAGTCCGAATAGCGGGAATCGGCCCCCTCGCGGGACTGCAGGAACCATTCGCACTGGTCCGAGGAATGACCCGCCACCAGGTCCATCACAATCTTGATTCCGCGTGCA
>JAIKYL010000190.1 GCA_024683255.1 Bacteroidales bacterium
TAAGGACTTTTCTCAGGATTAACTGGCCATGAAAGAGATTTATACCAAACACATCGCCGCCCTGCTCAAGATCCAGACCTGGCAGGTGGAAAACTGCGCGGAACTGTTTGCCGACGGCTGCACCATCCCGTTCATCAGCCGCTACCGCAAGGAGCGCACCGGCGGACTCAACGATATCGATGTGGCCGAAATCAAGCACTGGACGGAAGTGTTTGCAGAGATGGAAAAGCGTAAGACCTCCATCCTGGGAACCATAGAAGAACAGGGAAAACTCACGCCGGAGCTTAAGGCGCAGATAGAGAAATGCGTGAATGCCAGTGAGTTGGAAGACCTGTACCTGCCTTATCGGCCCAAGCGGAAAACGCGGGCCACTGTGGCGGTGGCCAAGGGTCTTGAGCCCCTGGCGGACCTGCTCTGGAACAACAAGTCCCGTAATCCCCAGGCCGATGCGGCCAAGTACGTGAAGGGGGAGGTGACCTCCGTGGAGGACGCCCTGCAAGGCGCAAGGGATATCATGGCCGAGCGTATCAGTGAAACGGCGCACAACCGGGAGACGCTTCGCGGCATTTACCGGACCCGTCGCGTCTGTTCCAAAGTGACCAAGGCGGGGGAGAGTACCCCCGAAGCCGCCAAATACCGCAGCTATTTCAATTTTTCGCAGCCCATTGCCAAGATTCCTTCCCACAATCTGCTGGCCATGCTGCGGGCGCAGGACGAAGGCTTCCTTCGCGTGGAGATAGATGCCGATGGGGAAAAGTGCGGCAACAAGCTTTACTACGACTACTGTCAGGAGCACGGCTATCCTTCCCACTCTCAGGTTCGGGAGGCGGTGGACGATGCCTGGAAGCGCCTGCTGGATCCTTCCATTACCGGAGAAGTGCTCCGGGAGGCCAAGGAAAAGGCCGATGTGGAGTCCATCCAGGTGTTCGGGGAGAATCTCCGGCAGCTGCTTTTGGCCGCTCCGGTGGGCCAGAAGCGGGTGATGGCCATCGACCCGGGCTTCCGCACGGGCTGCAAAGTAGTCTGCCTGGACGAACATGGAACGCTGCTGCACCACGACGTAATCTTCCCGCATCCGCCCGTCGCCAAGAAGATCCAGGCCATAACAACTGTGGCCGATCTGGTGGAAAAGTATGATATTGAGATCATTGCCATCGGCAACGGCACGGCCGGCAGGGAGACGGAAGACTTTGTCCGCAAAGTGGGTCTGCCGGAAAAGGTGCGAATTTTCTCTGTGAGTGAAGACGGCGCCTCGGTGTATTCCGCATCGGAGGTGGGCCGGGAGGAATTCCCGGAGTATGACGTCACGGTCCGCGGAGCGGTTTCCATCGGCCGTCGGCTTATGGATCCGCTGTCGGAGCTGGTGAAGATAGATCCCAAGTCTTTGGGTATCGGCCAGTATCAGCACGATGTGGACCAGGCGCTCCTAAAAGAGAAGCTGGACAATACCGTGGAAAGCTGCGTGAACAGCGTGGGCGTGAACCTTAACACCGCCAGTCCTTATCTGCTGCAATATGTGTCCGGCATCGGCCCGGCCCTTTCCCGCGCCATCGTGGATTACCGAACAAAGGAAGGCGGTTTCAAGAGCCGGGAACAGCTCAGGAAGGTGCCCCGCCTGGGAGATAAGGCCTACCAGCAGTGCGCAGGCTTCCTGCGTATCCACGGGGCGGCCAATCCGCTGGATAATTCGGCCGTACATCCGGAAGCATATTCCGTGGTGGACCGGATGGCAAAGGACCTGGGTGTGCCCGTGAAGGAACTGGTGGGCAATGCGGAACTCTGCAAGAAAATCAAGGCTGCAGACTATGTGGGAGGGGAATTCGGCCTTCCCACCATCAACGACATCCTGCAGGAACTACAGAAGCCGGGCCGGGATCCCCGGGAAAGCGCCAGGGAGTTCTCCTTTGCCGATGATATCCACGAGATTGACGACCTCAAGCTGGGTATGGAACTGCCCGGTCTGGTAACCAATCTCACGGCCTTTGGAGCGTTTGTGGATATCGGCCTGCATGAAAACGGCCTCATCCACGCTTCCCAGATGGGCGTGAAAGGAATGGCGGTGCCTTCCAAAATACTGAAACTGCACCAACAGGTGAAGGTGCAGGTGATTTCTGTAGATTTGGAACGCAGCCGGATAGGGCTCCGGCTTTTGAAAGATTAGCCGCGGGGCTTAATCCGGCGGAAGCGGAGACCCATCACGCCCCAGAATGCTTCCCCGAAGATACCTCCGCTCATCTTGGAGGTGCCCTTCTGAC
Source organism: Bacteroidales bacterium (assembly GCA_024683255.1). The sequence goes on from JAIKYL010000190.1 coordinate 2,256, forward strand.
GGTTCACAAAGATAATGGGCACTTCCCGGAGCTTGAATCCCAGCTTGCAGGCGGTGTACTTCATCTCAATCTGGAACCCGTATCCTTTCATCTTCACGGCATCCAGGTCAATGGTTTCCAGCACCTTCCGGGAATAGCAGACAAAGCCCGCCGTGGTGTCGTACACCTTGATTCCCAGCATGTACCGTACATAGGTGGAGGCGAAGTAAGACATGACAATCCGGCTCATGGGCCAGTCCACCACGCTAACGCCGTTGCAGTAACGGGATCCCACCGCCATATCGGCCCCGTCCTCCGTGCAGGCCTTGTACAGGCGAAGCAGGTCGTTTGGATTGTGGGAGAAGTCCGCATCCATCTCAAAGACATAGTCGTAACCATGCTCCAGGGCCCATTTGAAGCCCAGGAGATACGCCGTACCCAGCCCCAGTTTTCCGGAACGCTCCAGCAGATGCAATCTGTCCTGCAAGGAGTCATTCCCCTCCGCTGAAGATAATGCCGATGCTACGGGGAATGACTCCTTTCCGGAAGGAGCAGTTCCCATTAAGCTTTTCACGATATCGGCCGTTCCGTCGGGGGAGTCGTCATCTATCACCAGGACATGGAAATCTCCTTCCAGGGCGAACACGGCGGCAATGATGTCGGCAATGTTCTCCTTCTCGTTGTAGGTGGGTATGATAACAAGTTTCCGGTGCATGGCGGGACGTTTGGGCTCCAAAGTTACTAATTATTTTTTATAGTGGATACTATGGCGTCGATTTTCTCCAGCCACAGGGCGTCGGTTTCGTCGAAAGTGGCCAACTGGTCACTGTCTATGTCCAGGACGGCCGATACCTGCCCCGTCGCGTCGTGCAGGGGAACGACGATTTCCGACTGGGAAAGGCTGCTGCAGGCAATGTGTCCGGGGAACTGGTGCACGTCCGGTACCACCAGGGTGCGGTCCTCTTTCCAGGCCGTGCCGCAGACGCCCTTTCCAAAGCCGATTCTCATGCAGGCCGCCGGTCCCTGGAAGGGGCCAAGGACCAGCTGCTTTTCATCGGCCAGGTAAAACCCGGTCCAGAAGAAGTGCATCCGCTCTTGGATTAGGGCGGCGGTGTTGGCCATGCGGGCAATCTGGTTTTCCTCTTCTCCCAGGAACAGGCGGATGTCCTGGAACAGCCGAAGGTAGCGGAAGGTCTTGAGGGAAAGGTGGCAATAGCCTTCCGGATTCTTGTCCAGATAGGCCTGGTGGCGCTCCTCGGCCTCGTAGAAGTTCCGGAGCGGCTCCAGTTCCACCACCAGGGGAGCGCCGGCTTTGGCTTCCTCTTTTGCGTAAACGCTTTGGATGCAGGCCTTTTCGGCAGGGTCCGTGTAATAGATGCCGGTGCGGTACCGCGTGCCCTCGTCATGTCCCTGCCGGTTCAGGCTAAGCGGGTCGATGATGCAGAAAAACAGCTCTGTAAGTTCTTCCAGGCCGATGCGCTCCGGGTTGTAGGTGACCCTTACCGTCTCGGCAAAGCCGGTGGTGTCTGTATAAACCTCTTCGTATTTGGGATTGGCGGTATTTCCGTTGGCGTATCCGCAGACGGCTTCCTTTACTCCGTCCACCTGTGAAAAGAAGTGCTGGGTGCCCCAGAAGCAACCTCCGGCAAAAAATATGTTTTTCATCTGTGTCATTTTCAATGGGTTTGCAAAGATAGGAATAATTTTCTGCAAAAAAAGCTCAAAAAAACGCGTAAAAAGTTTGCCAGTTCGAAAAAAGTTCTTACCTTTGCAATCCCGTTCGGAAACGAGCGGGAATTTTTACGGCCCGGGCCGAAGGGCACCGGGGGTAAAAATTTCAAAAAGTTCATTGAAAAGACTGAAAGGAAAGTACAAGCAAGTACCGGAAAAGTGTAACACTTTTCAACTTTAAACGAGCGTCAGTTTCTTAGGAAACAAGCGTCAGGAACAAGCTAGAATTATAAAGAATATACAATGAAGAGTTTGATCCTGGCTCAGGATGAACGCTAGCGGCAGGCTTAACACATGCAAGTCGAGGGGCAGCGTGGAGTAGCAATACTCTGACGGCGACCGGCGAAAGGGTGAGTAACGCGTGAGCAACATG
>JAIKYL010000218.1 GCA_024683255.1 Bacteroidales bacterium
ATAGTTTTGCAGGACCATCTGATGATTGAAGCCATCCACTTTCAAAACAAAAGTGTACTTTTCCCCAAACCTTCCTTTCCTGCTGTATTTTTTATTGACATATTTGGTATAGCACATCCGGAGTTGACTGCTATAACGCATCGGATCATTTGTGAAGACATTGAGGTGAGCATGTGTAGACATCTCGGCATCTACAATCAGTTCCGTATCCAAGGCAAATCCCCGCAGGGCCATAAGGTTGATGAACATTCCATGGTCTTCCTCGTCGCGGAACATAACCTCGTCGTGAGACGTAAAGCAAATATGATACGATTCTTTCATGGCCGAAAGATAGAACGTACCCGGTTTATATGCAACGGGGTGTTAATAACTTTAGCTGTTTCAACCGATTTTTTATCTGTTTCTTACGATTTCATTGTTTTGGGTTATCGGGTTCTAAGGAAAAATTAGTAGCTTTGCAGAGTAATCCCTCGGGATTCACACATATATGTTTTAGCATTTGCTATTTATTCGGTCACCAGAAACCTGAGAAATTTCTAAAGCGAAAACCGGATAAGTCAGTGAATGTCTGCGCTTCGGCGTGGGCACGACTTATTCATTTCGCGGCTTCTCAGGGCCTCTGGTGTGGATAGGAAACGGTCCGCGCCTTTTTTTTGCCCTGTGATGCTGCCATCGGATAATGGTCAAATGCCTTTGACGATGCGCAGCTTATGGCCAACAACACGAATCTTGGCGCCGCTAAGGCTGCCAAGAATGACGAGTTCTACACCCAGTATGCCGATATTCAAAAAGAAATCAATGCATATCTGGAGTACAACCCGGACACTTTCCGCGACAAGACAGTTCTTCTGCCTTGTGACGATCCCGAGTGGTCCAACTTCACCCGTTTCTTTGCCCAGAACTTCGAGCGATTAGGTCTTAAACGCCTAATTAGTACGTCGTACGCCGTTGAGAGCAAAAAGTATAAAGACTATGAGCCGACGCTCTTTGAAACGGAAAGTCCTCTCTTTGATGCCGATAAAACCCGCATCAAGGGCAAGATCTTTGAACTCACCCAGGACACCAATCAAAACGGTCGCATCGACATTGACGACTTGGAATGGCATTACCTAGAGGGCGACGGAGATTTCCGCAGCCCGGAAGTCTGCGCCCTCCGTGACGAGTCGGATATCATCGTGACAAATCCACCGTTTTCGTTGTTTAGAGAGTTTGTCGCTTGGATTGTGGCCGGCAAAAAACACTTCTTGATTCTTGGGCATATGAATGCCATCCATTACAAAGAGGTTTTCCCTCTAATCCAAACTAATCGGGTATGGTCTGGGATAGGTTTTAATCTTTCGATGGTGTATAAGGCTCCGTATGAGAACATTCTAGAAGCAAATCAGAAGTTTGTCCGATCTAAAGGGTATAATCCTGATGATAATTATATCAAAGTTCCCGCTGTTTGCTGGTTTACGAATCTTGAACACGGACGCCGTCATGAACCTTTGAAACTCATGACAGCGCGTGATAACATCCGATATGGGAAGAATAAAGATGTGAAAGAAAGAGGATATCTAAAATACGAGAATTATGACGCCATAGATGTGCCCAGTGTAGAATCAATACCTTCAGACTATACCGGAATAATGGGGGTTCCGGATTCATTTTTGGGACAGTATTGCCCAGAGCAGTTTGAAATAGTGGGACTTGGCAGCGGATATCTTGGGCAAAGCATCGGGGTTGGAGGAATTCCCAAGGAGCACAAACAACAAATGAGGGGGCATTCTGCAGCGGGAGATTTGTATATGTTAGTGGACGGTGTGCCTAAAGTACCATATTCACGTATCTTAATCCGCAAAAAACAATAATCACCATGATAGCACGACTTGTAACCGACTGGAGCATCGGCGATATCTGCAAAGGATTCCAGTACAACGAATATGAAGGCAAAGGCCTATACGGCCTGTCGGGTCGGTTGACCATTCAACCGGAGTTCCAGCGACACTATCTGTACGCCGAGAACGGTGGCAAGAAGGAGGTAGACGTGATCCAGTCCGTCCGAAACGGCTATCCTCTGGGCCTCATTTACTTCTCCAAAGTTGGCGAAGACCGGTATGAAGTACTGGACGGCCAGCAGCGTATTACCTCGTTGGGACGGTTCCTGACTGAGAAGTTTGCGTGGATCGACGCCGATGGCCGGCCGTGGTATTTCAGTGCATTAAATCCAGATGAACAGGAGAAGTTCTTGAATACCAAACTACTCATCTACGTCTGCGAGGGCACAGAGAAGGAAATCAAGGACTGGTTCCGGACCATCAACATCGTGGGTATCCCGCTGAATAACCAGGAAACGCTAAACGCTGTGTATTCCGGCCCATTCGTCACTAAGGCCAAGGAGGAGTTCTCTAATTCAAACAACACCAACATCAACAAATGGAGCTGCTTCATTCCCGGTACTGCTAAGCGGCAGGACTATCTGGCTGCAGCGCTGGACTGGGTGAGCCGAGGCAATGTGGAGGAATATATGGCTGCGCATCGGTATGATGACAGCATTACTGAATTAAAGGCATACTTTACCTCCGTCATCGACTGGATCACGTCCGTGTTCGACATTACGCCGGAGAAAGAGATGTGTGGCTTAAAGTGGGGAGAACTCTATGAGCGTTTCCACAAGACGGCCTACAATCCGGAGGAGGTGGCCACCAAGGTTCGGGATTTATACGAGAGCTTCTACGTGAAGGAGAAAAAGGGTATTTACGAATACATTCTGGATGGGTGTCAGAACACGAAACTATTAAATGTGCGTGTCTTTGACGAGCCAACCAAGAAGACCATCTACGCGCAGCAAACCGCCGCTGCCAAGGAGAAGGGAGAGTCTAACTGCCCGCTCTGCGCCATCGGTCATGATGCCAATCATACCAAGATATGGGACCTGAAAGATATGGATGCCGACCATGTTACGGCTTGGTCAAAAGGAGGTTCAACCGATATCAGCAATTGTCAAATGCTCTGTAAAACACATAACCGGGCAAAAGGCAATCGCTAAACACGGCAATAGGACCAGGAGGAGGGGAAGGCATTTCCGGAGGCTTGTGCACCCCCGCACAAGGGTAGGGGGAGGGGCCCGCTGATTTTTGGATATTTTACCGGAGCTTGCTCCGAGACAAATGTTCAAGAAGCAGTGGGAGGGGCCGGAGTGAGCGAAGCGAACGGAGTCCTCCGGGAATGCCTTCCCCTCCTCCGTTAAAAGGATTAAGCCAAGTCGCCCAAGTCGGCGTTGGTGGCGTTGGGAAACCAGGAGCGGAGCTTCTCCCGGGCCTTTTCCTTGTTCTGCGGATTAATGGCCGAAAAGACGTAGGAGACGGCGGCGATGAGGGCCGCCCAGTCATCGGCCAGGCCGGCGAAGGGCAGGAAATCCGGCAGCAGATCCAGCGGCAGGATTAGATACCCCAGGGCACCCGCTATAACTGCTTTATACTTGGCAGGGGTATTGGGATCTGTAAGGGTATAGAAAAGCACCAGGGCATAATAAACCACCTTGGCGCCGGCCTTGGAGGCAATGCGTTTGAGCTTTTCCCAAAAGGCATCTTCCGAATAATTCTTCTGGAACTGCGGCAGATCGCCGGATGTAAGATTCTTATTGGCCATCTTTACAGGGTGAATACGGTTTCCTTAAGGATTTCGGACACGGTGGGGTGCGGGAACACCACTTCCTTGAGCTGCTCTACGGTGAGACCTTCCTTAATGGCAATGCAGGCGCTCTGGATAATCTCCGAACAGGGATTGCCCAGCATATGGACACCCAGCACCTTGTGGGAAGCCTTATCCACGATTACCTTGCACAGGCCCTCTCCCCTTTCGTTCTCCGCCACAAATCGGCCGCTGAAGGCCATGGGGAGCTTCAAAACTTCCACTTCCAGCCCTTTGGCAGCAGCTTCGGCCTCCGTTACGCCCACACCGGCCACCTCCGGATTGGTATAAACCACGCCCGGAATGGCTTTGTAGCTCATGGCGTCTTCCTTGCCCAGGATGGTGTTCACGGCCACCTCGCCCTCCCGCGTAGCGGTATGGGCCAGCATGGAAAAGCCCGTTACATCGCCCGCAGCATACACGCCGGGAACGTTGGTGCGCATCTTTTCGTCCACCTTGATGCCATATGGCCGGCCGGCCGGATTGAGCGCCAGCTCTACGCCGATGTTCTCCAGGCCGATACCCGCAAAGCTGGCCCTGCGACCCACGGAAACCAGGATCTTGTCCCCTGCTGCCCGGCAGGTATTGCCTTCCGGATCTTCGTAAACTACCTCATTTCCTTCCACTGCCACCACCTTGCAGCTGAGGTGGAATTCCACGCCCTTCTTGGCGTACTGGGCCTGGAGCATGGCCGATATTTCATCGTCCAGCGGTCCCAGGATCTTGGGAAGCATCTCTATCACCGTCACCTGCGTGCCGATGGAATTGAAGAAGCTGGCGAATTCCATACCTATAACACCGCCGCCGATGACAACCAGCCGCTCCGGCTGGGCCTCCAGCGCCAGGATTTCCCGGTTGGTGACAACGGTCTCTCCCAGTCCTTCACGAAGGCCCGGGATGGGCGGAACGGCCGCCTCTGAGCCCGTGCAGATGAGGAGGTTCTTGGCCGTGTAGCTGTTTTCTCCGCAGGTGATGGTGATTCCATCGACCCCGCGGCCCTGAATGACAGCCTCTCCGGAAACCACCTCCACATTGGCGTTCCGCATCTGGACCTTTACGCCGCCCACCAGCTTTTTTACCACCTTCACCTTGCGTTTGAAGATGGCCCCAAAGTCTATGGAAGACTCCGGCACATTTACGCCATAGCGGTCTGCATGCTTGGCATAATCGTACACTTTAGCGCTGTATAAAAGGGTTTTGGTGGGGATGCAGCCTTCGTTGAGGCACACGCCACCCAGTTCACGTTTCTCGAAAAGAACCACGGACAGGCCGGCAGCACCGGCACGCCCGGCGGCCACGTATCCTCCGGGGCCGCCACCTAAAATAGCTAGATCGTACATAGAATTGGATTATTTAGCAGGGCGTTTATAGCCGTCGTGCTCACATTTTTCCGTCATGCGCTGGATACGGGTGGCCGTGTCCGGATGGGTGGAGAAGAGGTTCTCCACCGGACCGGCCTGCG
>JAIKYL010000076.1 GCA_024683255.1 Bacteroidales bacterium
GGAACTCGTGAGCCCCTTCCTGGATTTGCCCGTCGGCCCCTTTGAGCCTTTACAGATCCACCCCGACTGGGCTTCTGCCCTGGAACTGCGCGGCCTAAGCATGCAGTTGGAAAAGAATTTTGATGCCGATACCCTTTACACATCCCTTCCCGCCCGGATGCACCTGCTCTTTGACGAGCGGGAGAGGAAGCAATACAATCTGGACGACTATACCCGCTTCCCGTTGATTGAAGAAGTATTTGTAGAGTTTATACCCGAGGTACGCGTCAGGACGGTGAACGGAAAGAAGGAAATCCAGGTGTGGACCACCAACCCGCTGGGAGGTTTTACTTTTCAGAACGGGAAGGCGCTGGCTCTGCTGGACGGAGTTCCGGTGCTGGACCACGACAAGATCCTTTCTTATGATCCCGCCCTGGTAAAACGCATAGACATCTATGCCCACGGCTATTTCTTCGGTTCCAGGAGCTTTGAAGGCGTGGTGAATTTTGTCACCTACAAAGGGACGCTTCCGTCCATGGAATTTGCCGATAATGTGCGAATTGTGGACTTTCAGGGATGTTCCCTGCCTTTGGCTTACACCTGCAAAGGCGTCGGAAAGGACTATCCGGACTATCGGCAGACCATCTACTGGCACCCGATGCTCACCCTGGCTCCCGGCGAACGCGTGGAAGTGAAATGCAAAACGCCCGCATACGGCGGACGCTTTGAGATAGTGGCCGAAGGCCTTACCGCTACCTGCGACCCGGTTCGGGCCACCGCGGCATTCGAGGTTAAATAACGGAATAATCTTTATCGTCCATGGGATAGCGGACGCCCCACTTTGCGCGGAGGCCATCCATCAGTTCCATGATATACAAAGTTTCCTCCAAGGGCATCTGGGGCGGTTCCATAAGCCCTTTTTCTATGGAGTCCCGGCAGGCCACGAACTGGTATTCGTAGCCGGTGATTTGGGAGGGAACCTTCAACTCTTCCTGGAAAACCCGGTCCGGACCGTTTACCGTGATGGTCTGCGGATTGTTGATGTTGTCAATGATGATATTGCCTTCCGTTCCGGCAATGACGCCGATATTGTCTCCCACGCAGGCGGCCGATGACTGGAGGTTGGCAAGGATGCCGCCTTCCAGCACGATGGAAATGGCGTTGCTCAGGTCCATTCCGGTATCTGTCTTCACGCACTGCGAGTCCATGGACAGGAAGGGCCTGTCGCAGAACATCCTTACGAAGTTGAGGGCGTAGACGCCCAGGTCCAGCAGGGCGCCGCCGCACAGATCGGCCCGGAAGATCCTTTCCTTGTTGCCCATGCTGTAGCCCAGGGTGGCTGTGATGAGGCGTACCTCGCCGATACGGCCTTCCCGGATGATGCTCCTTACCATCTCCACGGCGGGCTGGTAGCGGGTCCAGATGGCCTCGGCCAGGAATACTTTCTTCCGCCGGGACAGGTCTACGATGGCCTGCGCCTGGTTCCTGTTGGCCATGAAGGCCTTTTCCACCAGGCAGGGGATGCCTTTGTTAAGGGCATCGCGGGTAATGTCAAAATGGTGTGAATGGGGAGTGGCCACATATACCAGGTCCACTGCCGGGTCCTCCAGCAGGGCGGCATAGGAACCATAGGCTTTTTCTACGCCCCATTGGGCGGCAAAGGCATCGGCCTTCTCCTGGGATCGGGAAGCGATGGCGTAGCAGCGCAGCCCCTGCAATCCGTTAAGGGTAATGGCGGCCTTCTCTGCAATCCAGCCGGCCCCCACAATCCCTACCTTAAAATCTTTGTTTTGCATAACAGACAGGTTATCAGTTCGTTTTAGTGTTATGCAAAGATAACAATTTCAATTTATTATCTTTGTAAAAAGAAATGAATATGCGCCTTAAATCCATAATAGCCGTTTCCTTTGCCCTTTCGGCCCTTTTATGCGGATGTACCCCTGGGGTGGACATAGAACCTGGAGTTAGCCTCACCCTTGCAGAATTCCGTTCCGGGATGCTTTCCGATGTCCGTTATTCCATGGCTTTCTCCATTCCGGAAAGCCTTGACGAAAGAGTCGTCGGCCGGGAAACCATCTCTTTTTCCCTTAAACGGCGAACTCCGCTTCAACTGGACTTCCGGGAGGGAAGGGATGCCGTTATCGGCCTCAAAGTCAATGGCGTCGAATGCCCCATCGATTATCGGGAGGAGCATATCGTCCTGTCCGGACGCTCGCTTGTGAAGGGAGAAAATACGGTGGAGGTGGCTTTTATCTCCGGTGACCGTTCGCTGAACCGGAACGAGGGGTATCTGTATACGCTCTTTGTGCCCGACAGGGCGCGGACGGTCTTCCCGTGCTTCGACCAACCGGACCTCAAGGGACGTTTCTCGCTCACGCTGGACGTCCCTGCATCCTGGGAAGCGGTAGCTAACGGTCCCAGGCAGGCCGTAAATGTGTCCGGGGAGCGGAAGACGGTGTCTTTTAAGGAAACGCCGCCGCTTAGCACCTATCTCTTCGCGTTTGCCGCAGGGGAGTGGCAGAAGGAGACGCGCATGAGAAAGGGGGAGCCCATGAGTGTCTATTATAGGGAGACCGACCCTGCAAAAACCGCTCAGATTGATGAAATCTTTTCCCAAGTGTTCCAGTCCCTGGACTGGCTGGAGGCCTATACGGACATTTCCTGTCCCTTTGAGAAGTATGACTTTGTGATTGTCCCGGGCTTCCAGTTCGGCGGCATGGAGCATCCCGGGGCCATCCTGTTCAATGACAGGCGGATGTTCCTGGGAGAGACACCCACCACCTCCGAGAAGCTTTCCCGCATAGAACTCATCGCCCACGAGACCTCCCACCTCTGGTTCGGGGACGGCGTCACCATGCGCTGGTTCAACGACGTATGGACTAAAGAAGTATATGCCAACTACTTCGGCGCGAAGATCTCCACCCCGCTCTATCCGGAAGTGAATGTGCCCCTGAGGGATTTCCGTAATTTCAATATCCCCGCATATGCCGAGGACAGGACGGCGGGAACCAACGCCATCCGGCAGGCCCTTCCGAATCTCTCCAGCGCCGGACTCATCTATGGGAACATCGTATACGACAAGGCCCCCGTGGTGATGCGCATGCTCTCCAACCTGCTGGGGGACGAGGCTTTCCGGGACGGTATCCGGGAGTATCTCCGTACATACATGTATGGCAATGCCGATTGGAACGACCTGATAGCCATCCTGGACAGGAGGACCGATGTTGACCTTCGGGAGTGGAGCCGGGTTTGGGTGGAAGAAAAAGGCATGCCCATCATCAGCTATTCCCTTGACGGAAACGGTATCCTTACCGTCCGGCAGGAAGATCCGCTTGGGCGGGGGCTTGTCTGGCCGCAGGAAATTGCTTTCGGAGATGTGAACGGAAAAACATTGGCGCGGTCTGTCTGGAGCGATGCTCCGGAGATTCACGTAAAGATGCCGGAAGGGGTTGAAGGACCCCTTTTCCCCGATCCGGAGGCAGGCGCCTACGGCTGGTTCCAACTGGACGAATCGGCCTCCCGCGTAGCTGCGGAGTCCCTTCCTTCCTTCCCGCGGGCAGAAACCAGGCTGTCCCTTCTGGCCATTTTGTACGAAAATACCCTTAGAGGGAAACTGGAGCCCGAACTCTTTGCCGATGTCCTGGAAAAGACACTCCGCGCCGAGAAGGACCCGCTGGTTGCCGGAGCGGCTGCCTCCTATCTGAGCAGCCTGTCCATCCACGGTCCGCTGGCCGGGTCTGAACTTTTGGAGAATCTCCTCTATGAGGTGTGTTCGGATGCGTCAATCCCCGGGGAAATCCGCCTCACCGCTTTCCGCAGCCTGGCAGAGGTGTTCCGGACGGACGGGGTACGGCAGGTCCTCTGGACCGTATTCCGGGAAGGGAAGGGCTACAAGGGCCTGCAACTGAACGTGAGGGACTATATGACCCTTGCCTATGAACTGGCCGTCCGCTATCCGGAGCGGTATGAAGATATCCGTACCATCCAGGAACAAAGGATAGAGAATCCGGACCTTCTTAGGGAGTTCCGTTTTGTGTACCGGTCCGTGTCTCCGGAAAAGGACGTCCGGGACGCCCTGTTCACGTCCTTGCTGGAAGCGGAAAACCGAAGTGTGGAGCCCTGGACGGCATCTGTCCTGTCGTATCTTAACCATCCTCTCCGTCAGCAGGAAGCGCTAGCGTATATCCGCCCGGGACTGGAAGAATTGCCGGAAATCCAGCAGACAGGGGACATCTTCTTCCCCAAGAACTGGTGTGTGAGCCTGCTCCGCGGTCACGATAGCCCTATAGCAGCCGCCGAAGTAAAGAGTTTCCTCCAGGACAAGCCGGATTTCCCCGAACTGCTGAAAGCCAAACTCCTCCAAAGCGCCGATCACCTCCTAAGATAAAAGCACAAAAACAGCAGGCCGCGGCCTGCTGTTTTTGTGCCGTATAAGAGTGGAACAATACTCGAATCGTTTATTGACCACCGGTATCATATCAATGGACATATCGATAAAAATGCTTATTTTTTCCCAACCTTTCGGGCATTTTTTGCGTTATAGCTATGTAACCGTCCCGGAAGCGGACTTAGTTGAACAATAAAAACATTGATACAATGAATTACTTTTGGAATCATTTCTTTGATGCTTTAATTCCCATCTGCATCTGCGTTGTTTTGCCCTCACTGATAATCTGGCTGATTGGCCGGGTGAAGCAGAATGAGACCAACCGCAAGGCCGAGATTATGCTGAAAGCGCTTGATAACGGTGCCAAAATTGACTCTGACTTTTTCAAGAGCTCAAGTGGGAACAAAACCATCAAGGAGCGCCTGCTGGGTCGTTTGACCGGTGCTTGCGTGACCGGTTTGATTGGCATAGCTGTCCTAGCCGTGGCAATCTATATGCGGTGCACCCTCGATTGGGCGAAAAATGACGATGTAGTTATCACCATAACTATGCTTGGCGGAATTCTCTTCGCCGTCGGCGTTGCACTCTTCATTGTCTATTTCTCCGGGAAGAAGATGCTTGCGAAGGAAATCGCGGCCGAGGAAAAACAGATTACAGAAGGGAAATAACGAATGACCCGGGAACGGTTTATCTCCGAGGCGAGGGCGTGTCAGGGGCAGCTGCGGCGGTTCCTGGCATCGCTGTGCGGAGATGCCGCCCTGGCCGATGACATCGCACAGGAGGCGATGGTGCGGGCCTATGTGATGTCGGACCGCTTTGCGGGCAGTTTCAAGGCCTGGCTGTTCCGGATTGCCTACAACTGTTTTATTGACAACCTGCGAAGGGTTCCTCCGCCAGCGGTTGATCTGATGGCTCCGGAGGCCTTGCACGTTGCCGGTAAGGAAGAATCTGACGCGGCTTTCAGGCATGAGGACTTGAAACGGGCGCTCGCAAGGATTCCGGAAAAGGAGCGGACGGCCATCGTCCTGCATTATTTCGAAGACCTGCCTATCAAGGAAATAGCCGCCATTATGGAAATTCCAGCTGGAACCGTTAAGTATTATCTCTCCGTGGGACGCAACCGCCTCAAAGAACACATTCGCTTATGATGGACATCGAACAATATCTTCGTGACAACAAACCGGAAATGCCGGAAGAAGGGCAGTTCCTGGTAGAAACCAACGCCCGCCTCTGCAACGTGGAAGGGGTGAAGAAGTGTGTCGATGAGGACCGGCACCGCGGACGGATGGCGCTGATTATTGCACTGGGTGCCGGGCTTGTCTTGGGCTGCCTGGCCACGCTGCTGGTGGTGTTCTATCCCTTGCCGTCCATCGAAGTGAACCAATCGGCCCTTACCAAAGTCGTGGCCGGACTTCAAGCATGGAAGGAATTCCTGATTGCCCTCATTGCCGGATGCGCCATTGCCTTGGGTGTGGTATTTATGAGCAGGAAGAAGGAGGCCTTTTGATTTCTGGCTCAAAAATATAGTGTATTTGCCAAAGTCATTTCAGATTTAGCTTGGTTATCATATGAGAAGAATTCTTCCCTTTGCCTTTATATCCATCTTTCTTTTATTTGCCGCTTGCTCTCGGGATGCGGAGGTTATCGTTAAAAACACCGGTAATAATCCGGAAATAGTCTTGAGGCATAGTGTCCCTGTTGGTCATGCTAATTCTGTCTTGATACAGGACACGCTTTCCGGGACAAGTGAACTCAGATTCAAAATCGCCGCTAAACATCCGGCTTTTATCAGCCTTCAAGATGTGAGTGATCCCAGTATTATCGTGTATTTCCCGGTCCAGTGCGGAGAAACATACAAACTTGACTTTGACGGATCTGCTTTCTCTTTTGAGGAACCGGGGCAGGATGCACAACGTTTGTATGCTGCAATACCCAGATACGGCCACCCACAAATGGAGGCTCTTTCCTATACAGGGGACACAGATCCTGTCTTGGTTCGCACTAAACTCGATAGCGCCCGAGCCTTGCAAATGGCGCCCTTTGATTCTCTTCTGCGGACGCACAAGATCTCGCCGGAGATGTTTGATCTCATCGCAGCCGATCGCGAATGCAATGTCCTTTCCGTGATGGCTCAGGTAGGCGTCCTTTTACGTTCAGAGGAGATTCAGACGGCTGCCTTCGATGGCTTCAATCCGGATTCAGACCGCATGCTTGGCGCTCTGGGCTATTTCGATTTGATGGAAGCGTATGCTTCCCGTAAGTTGATGGAACGGCGAGCAGAAATAATGCCTTTGGTTCGAGCCGGACAAATCAATACTTTGTTGATTGGTGAATATAAGAAAGTATTAACGGGGGAACGGCTTGAGAACGCTTACGCCTATCAGTGGCGTTTTGCCGCTATCCAGAGACGATATGAAAAGGAGTTGATCTCTTTGTATGAGGAGTTCCAAAAAACATATCCCTATAGTCCCTATCTTTCAGCTATGCAGGGATATTATGAGGAAATCTGTGCTTTCCATGCTCCTAAGAATCTGTCGGACGATATTCAGTTCATGACAGACACGGAGGGAATCTCAACTATGGACGAACTTCTCTCCCGTTTTGTCGGCAAGAAAGTATACATTGATGTCTGGGCCACCTGGTGCGGACCGTGCAAGGAGGAGTTTGCGCATGAGGGCGCATTACATGGACTTCTTGAGGATAAAGGCTATGAAATGCTCTATCTGTCGGTAGACAAGGATAGCGACGATTCGCAATGGCGGGAGATGGTGGCATACTATCAACTGCGTGGTTATCACGCCCGGGCCGGAGAAGCGCTCATCTCTGATCTCCAGCGTCTATTTGATGCCAATGGGACTATGGCTATTCCATGGAATATGATTGTTGATACTCAGGGTCACATCGTGCAGCTCCATGCACCAAGGCCTTCTGATACAGAGGCACTGTCGAATGCCTTGGACTCTGTTAAATAGCAAGCACCGCCAGCATATTCAATTACTGCCGTCACTGAAGTGGTGGCAGTTTTCTTCTATATGTCTCAGGAACTATTTGTCCATCAAGCCTTGCTCGATTTCTTCCGGAGAAGGAAGGGCGTTTTTCAAATCGTCCGGTAGCTGCTGGCGGGCAATCTCGTATTCGGAGATTCCCATGGGGCGATTGATTGTTGACAAGGCATATCGTGCCAGGACAGTATTTTTCTCCTTGCAAATCAGCAGGCCGATGGCCGGCTTCTCTACTTCCGTGTTGAGTAGGTCGTCCACCATGGCGACATATCCGGCCAATTGCCCCAAATCAGGGAAATCGAACTCCGTAACCTTGACCTCAATAACGCAATAACGATGTAGCGGGATGATGTAGAATAGCAAGTCGATGAACTTTTCCTTCCCTCCGGCAACAAGGCGATACTCCTTGCCGACATAAGAGAAACCCTTGCCCAGTTCAACTAGAAACCGTGTGATGTGATCAATCAGGGCTTCTTTCAATTCGGTTTCCTGGTACCTCTCTTTTCCCGGCAGGAACGTGAAATCATACGGGCTCTTCAGGAGCTCCTGTGCGAGGTCGCTTTCCGGCACCGGTATGGTAAGTGCGAAATTAGTCTGGGCCGCGCCCTGCCGCTCGTAGAGGTCACTCCCAATAAAGTTCAGCAGAACAGCATAACCCCAATTGTTTTCAATCGTCTTCTTTACGAAGAACAATGCCTTGTGTGGTTCTTTCTTTAACTTGTCGATGATGAGAACGTGCAGGGACCAAGGAATCCTGAAGATGCAGTCAAAATCGTCAATAACCCCTTGACGATTTGCCGCGGAAGAATCGTCAATAACTTCTTGACGATTCTCAAATAGCTGACTATAAAGACGATAGAAATAGCATGTGTACTTAATCGTCGTCGCTGACATACCACGATTCAGATTCAGTGCCTGCCTCAAATCTTTGCTCACATTATCATAGAAATGGCTACCGTAGCGGTTCTCATACTGCCGCTTTTCGATATCTTCACCCACGGACCAGTAGAAGCGAAGCATCTCATCATTGACCTTTATCGCGGCCTTTATCTGACTGGAGCGATATCGTTGAGCCAGCTCTGCAATCCATTGGGCGTATTCTTTATCCAATTTCATCAACTGTTCCATAGCGAACGTTATAAAGGTATACAAATGTAGTGATAAATTTTTGTTTGCCCCTGGCATACCGCGTACTACTTGGCTACTTTTTGAGGCCGAAGGCCGATGGGAGGGGGTTTGGGGGTCTTCCCCCAATGGCCCCTGGGGGTGCCGCGAAGCGGCGGGGGATAAGATGAGTACGGCCGTAGGCCGTTACTCCACGCAAAAGTCCAGCCGATTGGCTGGACTTTTTGGCGTGGAGTATAGGGGAGTCGAACCCCTGACCTATAGATTGCGAACCTATCGCTCTAGCCAACTGAGCTAATACCCCAAAAGGACTGCAAAATTACGCGATTTCCCGCAAAGATGCAAGAGCCCTGCCGGAAATCGTGTCATTTCCATCGGCTTTCGGCCTTCTCCACTTCCTTGGACAGGTTTTTGGGCAGATCCTTCACGCAGTGATGGCATTTCATTTCCAGGGTGAACATACGGCCTATGCAGTAGTTGGAATGGCCGCAGCCGCTGCAGGTCTCTTCGCCCGTGCGGAGCTTGTTCACAAAGTCCGTGTCGTGCACCAGGGCCCGGGCCACCTGGAGCCCCTGGAAACCGGCTCCCAGCACCTCCTCCATCTTGGCCAGGGAAGTGAGTCCGCCCACATAGATGAGCGGCATTTTCACGGCCTCGCGGAACTGCAGGGCATCTTCCAGGAAATACGCTTCCTTATAGGGGACAGTGGGAATTAGCTGACGGCCCGCTATTAGCATCAAAGGCTTGAACCACAGATACTTCCAAATTGGCGTATAGTGGGCCATGGTCTTGAGGGGCATGGCTCCGCGCATCACTTCCATGGGCGCTTTGCTCACAAATCCGGCCGATAAAACCAGCGCGTGCACCCCCAGGCGTTCCAGCTCCCTGGCCACTTCCAGGCATTCGTCCCGCTGCATGCCTCCCTTGAAACCGTCGTGCATGTTCATTTTCACTATCACGCCCATGTCCTCTCCGGCATGCTCCAGCACGCAGCGGATCACCCGCTGCATCAGGCGCATCCGGTTCTCCAGGGAGCCGCCGTATTCGTCTTTCCGGTGATTGGTGTACGGGGAGAGGAACTGGCTGATGAGGTAACCGTGTCCGGCGTGGATTTCCACGCAGTCGAAACCGGCTTCCCGGGCCAGGTCCACAGCATGCCCGAAATCGGCCACCAGGGCGTCTATTTCGGCCTTTTTCAGTCCCCGGACAAAGGTGGGGGAATACAGGTTGAATCCGCTGGAAGCGCCCACGGGCATGCAGCCGCAGGTGGAGCGGTGCGTCATGTTGCCGCAGTGGCCCAGCTGGATGGAGCATTTGGCGCCTTGGGCATGGACGGCGTCCGTGATGCGCTTAAGGCCCGGAACAATCTCTTCCCGCATCCAGAGTTGCCCGTCAAAGGAAAGGCCGCTACGGTTTACGGAAGCATAGGCAAGGGTGGTCATTCCCACACCGCCCCGGGCCACAGCTACGTGATAGTCGTAAAGGTCCTGCGAGGGTGCATTCCCATAGGCCATGTTCTCAAAGGCGGCCGAGCGGATAACACGGTTGCGAAGGGTTACGGGGCCGATATTGACAGGCGTGAAAACGGGGGATTCCATACTAGTAGATTAAGGGTATAAAGCGCTTGGGCTTAAGCGTTTCCATTTGCTCCGGGAACTCCCGGGAATAGAGGTCGTGGATGCGGGCGGCGCGGGGGCACAGGTTGGCAAAGGTCCACAGCGAGAACACCGCTCCCGCCCAGGACCAGGTGAGGATGGCAAAGCCGGTCCACTCCAGCCATTCGCCAAAGTAATTGGCGCTGGTCACATAGCGGAACAAGCCGCCCTGGGGGAGGTAATGGTTGGTATCTCCGGGTTGCCGGAGGTTCCGGATAATGCCGTCCGACTGGATGTTGACGTACATGCCGGTGAAGAACAGCGCCGTCCCTGCCAGGAAGGGCAGGCTCACGAGCCAGGAGGACGGATAATAATCGGCCGGTGAGACATAGAAGAGCCAGCCTCCTTGCATTACGGCGTTGAGGGTGTTGAATACGGCCCCCATGGCCACTATGGACCATGGCATCCGGCTGTGTCCACGCAGCTGGCGGGGGAAGATGAACGAGCGGTGGAAATAGTGCGCTTCAAACAGCAGCAGCATCACCAGGCGAACCCCGTCCGTGCGACGGTCGCTGAACCACCAGAGCAGCAGCATGACCACAAATACAGGCACTTCCATGAGGAACCACCCCAGGTGATTATCCAGCGAAGGCCCCCACGAGGGTTGGTAGAATTTCCCGTATCCGGCGTTCACAAAATACAGCGCCAGGAACACGATAACCGCCAGGACGGCCATCGCAATAAGGAAAATGCTGAAGGTGGAGGTGACCATGTTACTTGAGTTTTTTCCAAAGCCAGGCTTCCAGGGATCCGGGAAGGAGGCCGATGAGGGGCGGAAGCCAGACATTCATGAAAGCGGGGGAGACGACACGGCGTTTCCGGAACAGGGCTTTGAGGGCCTTCCGAACCAGCCATTTTGGCGTACGGATAAGGCCCAGGCGTACTCCCAGCCTCATTTTCTTCTGGTCCAGCCTGTAAAGGGGCGTGGCTATTGCGGCGGGGCAAACGGTGGTGACGCCCACTCCGCAGGGTTTCAGCTCATAGGAAAGGGAACGGCCGAAACTCCTGAGATAGGCTTTGGTGGCCGAATAGATGGTAATTCCCGGGGCGGGAATCCTGGCCGCCATGGAGGACATGATGAGAAGATACCCGGAGCCGCGCTCCTTCATGGCCAGGCCGAAGAGGAGGCAGGTGCGTGTGACCATGTTCACGTGCAGGTTAACCATGGCCTGCACGCGGTCCATATCGGACTTTTCCAGTTCCTTGAAGAAGAACATGCCGGCGTTGTTGACAACCACGTCCGGCAGGATCTGCTGCTCTCCGGTGCACCATTGGAAGAGTTCGTCGGCGGCATCCGGAAGGGACAGGTCCTGGAAACGGGTGATGACTTTAACCGGCCAGGCGGCACAGATTTCTTCGCGGGCGGCCGATAATTCCTCATCCCGGTTACTCACCAGGATGAGGTCATATCCTTTGGCTGCCAGTTGCCGGGCATATTCCAGCCCCATGCCGGAGCTGCCGCCTGTAATGAGGGCTAACACTAGCTAATAAACTGAGCCTTAAGGGCTTCAATCTTGGCCGGGGCGTCGCTGCCCTTGGCACCGAAGTAGAATTTAATCTTGGGCTCCGTGCCGGAAGGACGAACGGAAACCACGTCTCCAGCCTCGTTGAAGAACTGCAGGACGTTGCTCTTGGGAAGGCCGGTCTCTTCGGGCTTGTTGTAGTCAACCACCTTGGCCAGGGGGCTGCCGGCAATCTTTGCGGGCGGCGTGGCGCGGTAATCGGCCATGATCTTCTGGATCTCCTCTGCGCCGGATTTGCCCTTGCGCACGATGTACACCATCTTTTCCTCGTACAGGCCGTATTTCTCGTACACTTTCTGGAGGAGCTGATACAGGGTGAGGCCCTGCTCGGCGGCCCAGGCGGCACATTCGGCCACCATGATGCCGGCCACCTGCGCGCACTTGTCGCGGACGAATTCTCCCAGGTTGAAGCCATAGCTTTCCTCTCCGCCGCAGATGAACACGCCCTTGCCTTCGTTGCGCTTAACCACTTCTGCAATATACTTGAATCCGGTGAGCACGTTGTAGCACTTGACGCCGAAATCCTTGCAGATGGCGGCAATGAGTTCGCTGGTGACAATGGTCTTTACCACATAGCCGTTGGCGCCGTCCAGCTTGCCCAGTTCCTTCCAGCGGGTGAGCACGTAATAGGTGAGGAAACTCCAGGTCTGGTTGCCGGTGAGCTGTACCATCTTGCCGTTGTTGTCCCTTACGGCTATGCCCAGACGGTCTGCATCCGGGTCCGTTGCCAGCACCAGGTCTGCGCCCACTTCGTCGGCCTTGGCAAGGGCCATGGCCATGGCGGCGGGCTCTTCCGGGTTGGGGGAGACCACGGTGGGGAAGTTGCCGTCGTTCACGTCCTGCTCCGGCACGTGCACGATGTTCTTGAAGCCGATACGGTTAAGGGCCTCCGGCATGAGCTTGACGCCGCAGCCGTGCAGCGGGGTATAGACAATCTTGAGGTCTGCGTGCTTTTTGACGGCTTCCGGGCTGAGGGCCAGGGAAGTGATGTCCCTAAGGTAGCATTCGTCCACCTCTGCGCCCATCATTTCAATGGCGCCCTTGGGCTCTCCGGCCTTGGGTTCGAAGCGGACATCGGCCGGGTCCTCTATCTTGGCAACCTCTGCCACGATATCCTTGTCCACGGGTGCGGTGATCTGGCCGCCGTCGCTCCAGAACACTTTGTAGCCGTTGTATTCCTTGGGGTTGTGGCTGGCGGTGACCATGATGCCGGCCGTGGCTTTCTTGTAGCGGATGCTGTAGCTGAGTTCCGGGGTGGGACGCAGGCCCTCGAAGAGGTACACCTTGATGCCGTTGTTGGAAAGGACATCGGCCGATAT
>JAIKYL010000089.1 GCA_024683255.1 Bacteroidales bacterium
GTCCAACAAGCTTGAGCTGGTCTACCATTATGGCGGTGCGGTCGCTTTTCAGCTCAATGGCCAGAAGGGGAGTGGAAGAGAAGACGGATATCACCGATATGAGCATGAGGAACATGGCGATAAGGAATATCACCTTGTCCCCGGCAAACCGGTCCATGAGGCCGGTCAGATGCCCTAAAAAGCTGGTTTTCTTCTCTTCTTCCATATTACTAAAGCTTCCTTACTGCCGCCTTGAACTTCTCTCCGCGGTCTTCGTAGTTCTTGAACAGGTCAAAGCTGGCGCAGCAGGGGCTCAGGAGCACCACGTCCCCCTCGGCGGCCAACTTGGAAGCCTTCTGCACGGCCTCCTCGGCACTGGAGGCATCCACCATATCCTTTACCATGGAGCCGAAGGCAGCGTGGATCTTGCTGTTGTCCACGCCCAGGCACACGATGGCTTTCACCTTTTCCTTCACCAGGTCGTTGAGGACACTGTAGTCGTTGCCCTTGTCCGTACCGCCCACAATCCACACCACCGGGCGTTTCTGGCACTCCAGGGCATACCAGGCGCTATCCACATTGGTGGCCTTGGAGTCGTTGATATAAAGCACGTCCTTGATGCTCAAGACCGGCTCCAGACGATGTTCGATGGGCTGGAAGGTGGCCAGGGAATTACGGATCACGGCGTTGTCAATGCCCGTCACCTTAGCTGCCAGGGCCGCTGCCATGGAGTTGTAGATGTTGTGTTTGCCGCCCAGGGCCAGCTCTTCCAGGAAGAGGTCCGTCTCCTCCTTCTCGTACCGGAGCACGATCTTGTCGTCACGCACAAAGGCGCCCTGCTCCAGTTCCTTCTCCTGGGAGAAGGGGAGCATCTTGCAGCGGAGCACAATGTTGGAAAGGTGCCCTACGGTAATGTCATCGTCCGAGTCAAAGATGAAGCAGTCGTCCGGGCGCAGGTTCCGGGTTATGTTGAACTTGGCGGCCACGTAGTTCTCCATCTTGTGGTCGTAGCGGTCCAGGTGGTCCGGGGTAATGTTGGTGATGATGGCAATATCCGGACGGAAGTCGTAAATGTCGTCCAGCTGGAAACTGCTGATTTCCAGGACATAATAGTCAAAATGCTCGGTTGCTACCTGATAGGCGTAGCTTTGGCCGATGTTCCCGCCCAGGCCCACGTTGAGCCCTGCGTTCTGCAGCAGGTAATAAATGAGGCTGGTGGTGGTGGTCTTACCGTTGGATCCGGTGATGCAGATCTTCTTGGCCGAATCGTATCGGCTGGCGAATTCTATCTCACTCACTACGCGGATGCCTTTTTCACGGATCTTGCGCACCATGGGAACGGTGCCCGGGATGCCGGGGCTTTTCACCACCTCATCGGCATTCAGGATCAACTCTTCCGTATGCTGTCCCTCCTCGAAGGGGATTTCCCACTTCCGTAGCATCTGGGCATAATTCTCTTTGATCTGTCCCTTATCGCTGAGGAACACATCGAATCCTTTCACTTTTGCCAGGACCGCGGCTCCCACGCCGCTCTCGGCACCTCCTAAAACAACAACTCTTGCCATTCTATCTTAATTTCAATAAAGCTAACGTACTAACTGCCAGTATAATTCCTACAATCCAGAAACGGACTGTGATCTTTGCTTCGTGCTGGGCGGGGACGGGCTTGGGGAAGATCACCGGGCCTTCCGGCGCCTTCTTGTCCTGATAATGGTGGTGGAGCGGGGTCATGCTCCAGATGCGGTGTCCCACGCCGGTCTTCTTACGGGTTCTCTTGAAGTAAAAGCGCTGCAGCAGCACCGACAGGCTCTCCACGAAGAAGATCCCGCACAGCAGGGGGAGCAGCAGCTCCTTGCGCATGAGCACGGCGCCCACGCCGATGACTCCGCCTATGGTGAGGCTTCCCGTATCTCCCATGAACACCTGGGCCGGGAAGGAGTTGTACCAGAGGAAGCCGATCAGGGCCCCCACAAAGGCACTCATGAAGATGGCTATCTCTCCGGACCCCGGTATATACATGATATTCAGGTAATTGGAATCAATGAGGTTGCCTCCCAGCCAGGCCAGGACGCCCAGTACCACGCCCACTACGGCCGATGTCCCCGCCGCCAGGCCATCCAGGCCGTCGGTAAGGTTGGTGCCGTTGGAGCAGGCGGTGATCACCAGCACAATCATGAGCACGTAGATGGCCCATTTGCAGTACCAGCCCCACTTGCCCTTCACCGGCGACAGCCAGCGGTAGTCGAACTCATGGTTCTTCACGAAGGGGATGGTGGTCTTGGTGCTCTTCACCACGTCTTCCTGTACATATCGGCCGCTGGTAACGGTGGTCTCGGTCTCCAGCGTGCGCTCAATACTCTCTTTAACCTCCACTTTTTCCCGCACCACGATGTCCGGGCTCATCCATACGGTGAGGCCGATGACAAAGCCCAGGGCCACCTGGCCCACCAGCTTGCCCTTCTCGCTCATACCTTCCTTGCGATGCTTGAAAACCTTGATATAGTCGTCCGTGAAACCCAGGGCGGCGCACCAGAGGGTGCTCACAATGAGGAGGAGCACATAGATGTTGGTGAGGTCGCAGAAAAGCAGCACGCCCGTCATGATGGACAGGATGATGATGAGTCCGCCCATGGTGGGGGTGCCTTTCTTCTGGATCTGGTCGGCCAGGCCCAGGTCACGCACGGTTTCCCCAATCTGTTTGCCCTGCAGCCAGCGGATGATGCGCTTGCCGGCCATGAGGGCGGTAAGGACCGCGGTCACGGCTGCCAGGATGGCCCTGAAGCTCAGATAGTGCATCAGGCCGATACCGGGGAAGTCCACCCCGATGCTCTCCAGATATTGGAACAGATGGTATATCATTTTCTAAGCAGGTTGAAGGTTTCGTTCACAATTTGTTTTTCGTCAAAGGGATGCTTTTCGTGACCCACGATCTGGTAGGTTTCGTGTCCCTTTCCGGCCACCAGGATGGTTGCGCCTTCCGGAGCGGTGAGGATGGCGGTGCGGATGGCTTCCCTGCGGTCCGTAATCACCAGCGTCTTCACTGCGGCAGCCGGGCTGAGGCCCTTCCGGATGTCTTCTATAATGGCTTCCGGCACCTCTGTGCGGGGGTTATCGGAAGTAATAACCAGTCTGTCGGCCAGCTTTTCGGCCACCTGGGCCATTTCCGGGCGCTTGGTCTTGTCCCGGTCTCCTCCGCAGCCAAAGAGGCAGATGAGCTGCCGTTCCGGTGCAATGGCCCGGAGGGTGCCCAGCACATTCTCCAGCGCATCCGGCGTATGGGCGTAGTCGATGACCACGCTAAGGTCTTTGGGGCCCTGCAGGTTCTCCAGCCGTCCCGGGGCCGATTCCAGGCGAGACAGCGCCACCAGCGTTTCCTGTGCGTCCATGCCCAGGCACACGGCCGTGGAGTAGATGGCCAGGAGGTTATAGGCGTTGTGCTCGCCAATCAGGCGCACCCAGGTTTCCACGCCGTCTATCTTAAGCTGCATGCCCTCGAAGCTCTGCTCCAGGATGCGGGCGGTATGGTCGGCCAGTCCCTTTACGGAGTAGGTGACCACCTGCGCCTTGGTGTTCTGCACCATCACGGCGCCGTTGCGGTCATCGGCATTGATGAGGGCGATGGCGCTCTTGGGCAGATTGTCAAAGAACAGTTTCTTGCAGCGGAGGTATTCGGCAAAGGTCTTGTGGTAGTCCAGATGGTCGTGCGTAAGGTTGGAGAAGATGCCCATGCGGAAATTCAGGCCCGTAACACGGTCCTGCTCCACGCCGATGGAGCTAACCTCCATAAAGCAA
Source organism: Bacteroidales bacterium (assembly GCA_024683255.1). Next base: position 3,772 of record JAIKYL010000089.1, read on the forward strand.
TACTCGCAGCCGGCATCCACCATCTGAGCCAGGAGGCTGTTGATGGTAACGGGATCGGCCGTGGTGTTCTCCGTCTCCAGCCGCCTGCCGTTCACATAATTGGCAATGGTGGACAGGAGGCCGCAGGCATAACCCATGCTCCGGAACAAATTGTACAGCAACGTAACAGTGGTGGTCTTCCCGTTGGTTCCGGTTATTCCCACCAGCGTAAGCTTCCGCGAAGGATGCCCGTAAAACTCATCCGCCGCCAGTGCCAAAGCCTTCCGGCTGTTCTCCACAACCTCAAAGCTGATTTTTCCGGAGGGTATTGACGTCTCGGAATCCGTGGCCACCCTCGGCCATTTGAGGGGGCGCTGCCCCCTACTATCCCCCGCGGCCTTTTCTCCCTCTACGTTTTTGCTGTCGCAAAAACCCGGGTACGGCCGGGCGCCTGATGGCGCCATATTAGCCACACACGAGGAGGGGTCGCGAAGCGACGATTCAGGGACGTCAGTGCCCTCCGGAATCTCTTCGCAGATGATACCGGTTGCACCTTTCTCTATGGCGGCTTTGATATAGTTGTGGCCGTCGCTGGCGTAGCCTCTTACGGCCACGAACAGTGCTCCCGGAATCACTTTCCTGGAATCGGCGGTTATGAGGGTGAAGTCTCTATAGTTCATGGTTCTTTCTCCTCTTTTTTCATTACTGGCACGCTGCCCGTGCGATGCAGTTCCTTTTCCCATTCCGGGTCCAGGGCGTAGATCTTGTCCACAATCTCGCGGACCGCCAGGGCCGGCAGGGTGCCGCCGTAGAAGCTCTGTCCGGAGAGGTAGGAATACACGGTGCACAGGATGGTGTACTTGGGGTTATCGGCCGGGAAGAAGCCCACGAAGGTGCCCTGGTTCTTCTTGCGGCCCCAAGGGTCGTGATACGGGTCTATGCTGCCGGCACGCTCCTGCGGGGTGAGGACCACCTGCGCCGTACCGGTCTTTCCGGCCACGGACAGTTTGGCTCCCTTCAGGCGGGTGGCAGTACCGTCCATAACCACGGAACGCAACGCGCGCGTTACGGTATCGGCCGTATTGCGGGAGCAGATGTTGTTGAGGACGGAAGGTTCGTAACGCTTGATTACGCGTCCGCCCTTCTCCACGCTTTCCACCAGGTAGGGTTTCATCATGCGGCCCTTGTTGGCAATGCCGTTGTAGAAGGTGGCTACGTGCAGCGGTGTAACGCTTATTCCGTAGCCGTAGGCCGTGGTGCCCAGGGTAGTCTTGCTCCAGCCGGCCGTTCCGGGCCGATTCACCACCGGGGTGCCCAGACCGCTGATGTCAAAGTCGAAGGCCTCGCCCAAGCGGTAGGAATAGATGTGGTCAAAGAGCTCCTGCGGACGGCTGCCGTAGTAATTTTCGGCCAGCCAGGTGAATACGTAGTTGGAGGAAATCTCAAAACCGTGCATGACGGTGATTTCCCGTCGGCCCGTTTCCCGCTGATAGTCCAGGATGTGCACGTCCTGCTTGTAGCCGCCGGGCACAAAGCCGTTGTTGGTGGGGAGGGTCTGCTCCAGGTTCTTCACATAACCGTCTTCCACCACAGAGAGCAGCGTGACGGTCTTCATTACGGAGCCCTGTTCACCCACTTCCGTGAGGCAGAGGTTTTCCCGCTCCCAGAGAGTGGTCTGCGGTGTGGCGCCGCGGGACAGGTTCACCATGGCCCGCACGGCGCCCGTCTGGGCTTCCATTATAATCACAATGCCGGCGCGGATGCCGTCGTTCTCGTTGATCTGCTTGCGGAGGGCTCTGTCGGCAATATCCTGGAAGTCCACGTTGAGGGTGGTGCGGATGTCGTTGCCATCCTGGGCGTGCACCACGGTGGAATCCAGATCCCGGATCCAGGAATTGTCGTCCGTCACCCGGCGCCACTCATAACCGGCCTTTCCGTGCAGCTCATAGTCAAAATTGGCTTCCAGGCCCTTCCGGAGGGTATCTTTCACGTAGCCGATAACCCTTCGGGCCAGGGAATCGTAGGGGTAGATGCGCTCTTCGTGGGATTCCACGATGATGCCGCCCCGGTATCCGCCTTCCCGGAACAGGGGGAAGTCCTGCACCCGGCGGAGGGTGTTAAGGTCAAGGTTCTTCCGGATGGACAGGTACTTGGAACCTTTCTCCCGGCCCTGGATAATGGCGTTGTAATACTGATCGGCCGATTTATCCCCGAACTCGCGGCTCAGGGCGGTGCAAAGCTCCTGCGCCTTTTCCCGCCAGGCCTTTTCCGCCTCGGCGTCACCCTTCTCCTCGAACTCCCGCTTGCGGATGGTGCAGTCCATATAGATATCATAGAGAGGGGCCGATATGGCGAAGGGACGTCCGTCGGTGGAAAGGATGCGGCCGCGAACGGGCTCATCCACATGACGCTGGGACAAGGGACGGAACAGGTTCACCACCTTGGGGTCCACATTGTAGCTGGCCTGGATATGGACAACCCGGGCCAGGATGAGGACGGACAGCACCAGGACCACGATGGATACGAAGAACATCACCACGTGGATCCTGTCGCGGTTTTCAATGGTGTCCTGTATTTCGTTCTTCTGTCTCATCGTTTCTTGATAATGGTTGCCGGCTGCTCTGGGGAGGTTACCTTTGACCCCATTTTTCCCAATCTTTCTTCCATGCCGGAGGCGCTGCGCAGCTTCACCAGGGCGGCTTCCCGCTCGGCATGATGTATCTTGAGTTCCTCGATGGCGGCCTTGTTGGCGCCGGCCTTGGTGAGGGTTTTGTCCACCTGAAGGCTTAGCATGATGGAAAGCCACATCAGCAGGAACAGATACAGGATGTGCATATACAGTTTGTCGGCCCGTACCCGCAGCAGGAATTCTCCGTTGCGGATGGCTCTCAGGGAGTTCTTGATGGCGGTCCAGACGGTGTGCGCTGTCATAGGGCGGCCCTCCTTTCCGCGATCCGGAGCTTCGCGCTGCGTGCGCGGGTGTTACAGGAAATCTCTTCTTCCGACGGGAGGATGGGCTTGCGGTTAACAGCCTCCAGCGGGGCCTGGCATCGGCCATACACGTCCTTCTCCTGGATGCCGTCCACGTTTCCCGTCTTGATAAAGTTTTTCACCATGCGGTCTTCCAGGCTGTGGTAGGTAATTACTACCAGCCTGCCGCCTTCCTTCAGGGAGTGCGCGGCCCCTTCCAGGAACTTCTCCAGGGAGCGCATCTCCTGGTTCACCTCTATCCTCAATGCCTGATACACCTTGGCCAGCACCTTGTGCTCCGCCCCCTTGGGGAGGATGCGCTCCAGCGCCCGGTCCAGGTCTCCGGTGGTGGCCAGGGGCCTTGCCTGGACAATGAGCCGGGCGGCGTTCCGCGCTCCGTCCACCTCTCCGTACAGCCGCAGGATGTGCTCCAGCTCCGCTTCACTGTAGGTATTCACCACTTCTTCGGCCGTCAATTTGGCTTCCTGATTCATCCGCATATCCAGCGGCGCCTCCTCAAAGCGGAAGCTGAAGCCCCGCTCCGCGGTGTCAAACTGATGGCTTGAAACGCCCAGATCTGCCAATATTCCGTCGAAAACGGCAGGTGCAGCAGTGTTTGCCGTAGCATCGGCATATTTTTCAGCGGAGGCAAACACTGCTGCATCTGCCTCTCTGCGGAGCTGCTCTGCATAGTTTTCAATGAAGCGGAAGTTGTTGTGCACCAGGGTGAGCCGGGGATCTTCCGGGGCGTTGGCTATGGCTTCATAGTCACGATCGAAGGCGATGACCTTCCCGCCGTCATTTAAGCGTGAAAGTAGTTCGGCGGTGTGACCACCGCCTCCGAAAGTGGCATCGGCGTATGTTCCGTCGGGATTTGTGACAAGGGCGGAAATGCTTTCCGCTAACATCACAGGAATATGATATTCAGACATTTCGAGACCCTCCCTATTTTTTGGCGGATAGTCTCGAGGCGGTTTCTTTGAACTGTTTGTCGGAGAGAAGTTCTTCCTTCATGGCCTCCGGGTCCCAGATCTGGAGCTTATAGCCCACACCGCCAAATACTACCTCTTTGGTAATACCTGCACTTTCAAGCAGCTCTGACGGTATGTTCAGTCGGCCCAGCTTTCCGTCCGGAACCAAGGTGAAAACGCCGTCGTTGTACTTGGTCCAAAAATCGGCGTCTTCCGTATTCAGTTCGGGGTCGATCCCTTCCAGCACTCTGTCGCTGCGGTTCACCCACTCCTCGTAGGCAAACACATCCAGGCAACGCTGCTGGACATTCTTTTTGATGATAAGAGTCATTTCTTCGCTGCCACCGCGCACCATGGCGTCACGGAAGATGGCCGGGAGCACTACGCGTCCCTTGTCATCTACCTTACCGGTGGCTTTGCCGAAGAATCTGACCATTGTTTTTGTGTTACTTGAATACTACTTGCACGCTTGATTGCAAAGATAGGGAAAGTTTTCCATTTTATTACATTTTTTTCCAAATTTTTCCACAAACTTTTCAACACCCGTTCTCGTAAAACTATAACTGGCTGATAGACTGATATATAACAGTTTCTCCCTGTGATGGGAGTCACAGGGGGAAAAGTGTAAATGCTTAATAATCAGTGGGAACGCTACAGTTCGCGGCGCAGGCGGGCTTTGGGGATGTCCAGGAGGGCCCTGTACTTGGCAATGGTGCGGCGGGCCACCTTGTAGCCTTTGGCGGCAAGACCGTCCACCAGCTCGTCGTCCGTGAGGGGATTGTGCTTGTCTTCGCCGTCCACCATTTCGCGGAGGGCCTTCTTGATTTCTCGGGTACTGACCTCTTCGCCCTCCTTGTTTTCCAGACCTTCCGAGAAGAAGTATTTGAGCGGGAAAATGCCGAAGTGGGTTTCTATCCACTTGCTGTTCACCACGCGGGAAATGGTGCTGATGTCGAAGCCCGTAATCTCTGCAATATCCTTCAGGACCATGGGCCTGAGGGAGCTTTCGTCCCCGTCCACAAAATAGTCGTGCTGGTAGTCAATAATGGCCTGCATGGTGCTGGAGAGCGTATTCTGCCGCTGCCGGAGGGCCTCGATGAACCACTTGGCCGAATCTATCTTCTGCTTCACGAAGGTGGCGGCTTCCCTGTCGGCCTTGGACTGGGAGACACGTCCGGTCTCCATGATTTCCGAGTACTTCCGGTTGATGCGGAGCTCCGGAATGCTGAAGCGCGGCATACTAAGGATGAGCTGTCCGTTCTCATAGTCCAGGCGGAAGTCCGGTACCACCTGCTGGGCCTGGTCGTTATAGGAATCGTCTATCTGACCGCCGGGGGAGGGATTGAGCCGGCGTATCTCGTCCAGCACGCCCTTCATCTCCTCTTCCGAAAGGTGCAGCCTGGACATAATCTTCTGGAAATGCCGGTTCTTGAAGGAATCGAACTGCTCCCGCACCACCCGGATGGCGTTTTCCACGGACGGTGTGCGCTTCTTGTCTTCCAGCTGGAGCAGCAGGCATTCCTGCAGGTCCCGGGCGCCCACGCCGGAGGGTTCGAATTCCTGAATGATCTTCAGGAGTTTTTCCACTTCTTCGGCCGATGATTCCACGCCCGCGCGGAAGGCCAGGTCGTCCACCAGCGACTCAATGTCGCGGCGCAGATAGCCGTCGTCGTCCAGCGAGCCGATGATGAAGGTGGCCACCGTCCGCTGATGCTCCGTAAGGTTCCGGTAGCCAAGCTGCTCCAGCAGGCTTTGGGTAAAGCTCTGTTTCACGGAGAAGGTGTTGTACTCCGGACGTTCGTCCTTCCCCCAGTTGTTCACGTGGAGGTTGTAGGAGGGAATGTCGTCGTCGTGGGAACCGTAGTTTTCTTCCAGGGAACCGCCGCTCTGCTCGTGCTCTTCCACCTCCGAGATGGAAACGTCACGGGGCTGGTCGTCGTCTCCGCCGCTCTGGGGCGTGTCATCAATAACAGGGTTGTCGTTGAGTACCTCCCGCACATGCTGTTCCAGGGCCTGCACCGGCATCTCAATCAGCTTGATGGTCTGGATCTGGAGCGGTGAAAGCTTCTGCTGCAGCTTCTGTTCAAGTCCCTGTTTGATGGTGGCCATGGTTTATCTGGGATAATTGATGGTCTCCTTTATGATGTATGCGGTGGGGTAGGTGCCCTTGAGGGCATTGTAGATGCCCAGGGCTTCGTCCTTGGAGCGGAAATCTCCCACCGTTACCTTGTAATTGGGGCTTTCGAAGGTGCGGTACACGCCAATGCCGGGATACTGGCTCTTGAGCGTGGCCTCAATGCTTTCCGAACGGGAACGGGCCGAAGGTTCGTTGTTGTAAAACACGCGGATGCGGTATCCGGTGATGGTTTTCCCGGCGTTGGAAGAGACATACTTCTGGAGCGCCTGCCTTACGGGGGTAGACTGGGTTACCTTGGCGCCGGGGCCGATGACGGACAGGATGTCCCGGCCCACATAGGTGGAGTCCACCAGCTCAACGGCGGTGGTGTCCTGCTGCGCGTGCAGGGCGGTCGCAGCCAGCATCAGAGAACTGAGTATAAGGAGGATTCTTTTCATGCTATCTGGAGAATTGGGAAAGGTCTATATCCGGGTATTCCAGCACTTTGTGCAGGCCGTTCTTGAGGGTGGCCCTGAGGTTTACGTCCATCTTGAGCCCCTGCAGGGCATTGCGCCGGGATGCGTACACCAGTACGTCCAGGAGGGACACTCCGTCGGCCAGGGTAATGGTGCAGGGCAGTTCATACACCTGGTGCGACTTGCCCTGGATACCGGTTTGGCCGGAAACGAAATGGGCCAGTTCCCGGTCTCCGTGGCGGAGGGTACCCGTCACGTCCGACACGTTGAAGTTCACGGAAGGATTGTCCACTTCCAGCAGCAGCATGGCATCCATGGAACGGGTGGAGGTAGGGACAACATACTTTACGCCTGTGGACACCAGGGCGATATCCTTGATGCGCGAAATGGCGCAGCTGCTGGCCAGGAAAGCCACAGCAAAAACCAGCAATATGTTGCGAATCGTTTTCATTTCATCTACAAAGATACTGATTTTTTCCGGAGTATTGCAGTTTTCGTACCAAGGGAGTTAGATGGCCTTGCCGATGAGGGTGGCCGATGTGCATCCGGTAACCTGCACGCGGGCATAGTCTCCGGGCCTGTATCCACCGGAGGGGAATACGCACATCATGTTGTTGGAAGCGCGGCCGCAGAGCTCCTGCGGATTCCGTTTGGAAGGCCCTTCCACCAATACAGTGACGGTTTTCCCAATCCACGCCTGATAGCGTTCCAGGGATTTCCGGTTCTGCAGGGCGATAATCTCATTAAGCCGGCGGTTCTTCACATCGGCCGGAACGTCGTCCTGCATGGTGCGGTTTGCAAGGGTGCCCGGACGGTCCGAATATGCGAACATGAAGGCCCAGTCGAAGCCCACTTCCTCCATGAGGCTGAGGGTTTCCCCGTGGTCTTCCTCCGTTTCCGAGCAGAAGCCCGCAATTACGTCTGTGGTGAGGCCGCAGTCCGGCATTACGCTGCGGATCTTGGCCACGCGCTCCAGGTACCATTCCCGGTTGTACTTCCGCCGCATGAGCTCCAGCATCCGGGAGCTGCCGCTCTGCACCGGCAGGTGGATGTGCTTGCAGATGTTGTCGTGGGCGGCCATGGTTTCAATTACCTCGTCGCTGATGTCCTTGGGGTGGGAGGTGGCAAAACGCACCCGCAGGTCCGAGCTTATATCGGCCACCCGGGCCAGCAGATTGGCAAAAGTCACGGTCTCTTCCGGGCTTTTCCAGAGGTAGCTGTCCACGTTCTGTCCCAGCAGCGTGACTTCCTTATAGCCCCGCTGAAACACGTCGCAGGCCTCCCGCACGATGGAATGCGGCTCCCGGGAACGTTCTGCGCCGCGGGTATAAGGCACCACGCAGTATGAGCAGACGTTATTGCACCCGCGCATGATGGAGATAAAGGCCGATATGCCGTTCTTGTCCGTGCGGACGGGGGTGATATCGGCATAGGTCTCTTCCCGGGAAAGGAGTACGTCTATCTGGGGATTGTCCGGGCGGATGGCTTCCAGCAGGCGGGGGAGGCTGCGGTATGCATCCGGTCCCACCACCAAGTCCACCTTCTTGGTTTCCAGAAGTTTGTCCTTCAGGCGTTCGGCCATGCAGCCCACGATGCCGACCAGCATCTCCGGCTTCTTCTTCCGGGCCTGGTTGAACACTTCTATCCGGCCCCAGATGCGCTGCTCGGCATTGTCCCTCACGGAGCAGGTGTTGGCCATCACCAGATCGGCCTGGTCCATCTGTTCCGTCCTTTCATATCCGGCCTTTGCCAGGATGGCGAAGATCACTTCCGTGTCATTCACGTTCATCTGGCACCCGTATGTTTCTATATAAGCTTTCTTCATAGACTGCAAAGATACGCATTTTCCGGGACATCGGCATTTGTCTTTTTGCCGGGGAATGCCTATTTTTGCTGCCGGTTCATGAAGAAGATTCACTACATAGGGCTTATCCTGTTTGTGTTCTGCCTATGCTGCCGCTGGTTCCCGGCGGTGGCGGACTTTTATGCCCGCGTCTGCTACCCGGCCGTTTCCACTGTGCTTTCACTGCTGGCCTCTGTAGTGCCTTTCTCCCTGGAGGAGATTGTGGTCCTGGGCTTTGCGGCGGCTTTCCAGTGGGTGCTCATAAAGACGCTGGTGAAGAAAAAGAGTTTCTGGTGGTACCTGGGAAAGAGTGCCCTGGTGGTAATGTGGCTGGTGGTGTGGTTTTACATGGGCTGGGGCAACAATTACTTCCGTACCCCGCTGCAGGAGCGGTTGGGTATTCAGACGCAACTCTTCACGGAAGACGCTTTTAACCACTTTCTGTACAACTATACGGATTCGCTCAACGACTTGCATACCACTGCCGCCCTGCCGGATAAAGACGCCGTGGAGGCCGATATAAAAGCCTTTTACAATGAGACGCTTCCGGGCTATGGCTATACCCGCCTCAAGAACTGGCAGCATCCCAAGAAGCCCCTTATCGGCCGGCTGTATTCGGCTGTGGGGGTACTGGGTTTTGTGGGACCTTTCTTCTGTGAGACCCATGTGAACCGGGATGTGCCGGAAGGGGATTATCCCTTCACCCTGGCCCATGAGATGGCCCACCTGGCGGGGGTGACCAGCGAGGCGGAGGCCAACTACTGGGCTTATGCGTATTGTCTGCATTCCGGGGCCGATGTCCTCCGCTTCTGCGGCTATTACTCCCTTTTCCCCCACGTGGCCACAAACGTCCATTCCTTCATGACGGAGGACTATTACGCTTATTGGATGAGAAGCATCCTACCGGAAATCCGGGAGCGATATGCATCGGAACAGGCGTATTGGGAAGCGCTTCGCGTACCTGTTGTGGACCGTGTTCAATCCTGGCTCATGGATGTCAGTTTAAAGCACAACAAGGTTAGCTCCGGTGCAAGGGAGTACAGTGAAGTTGTAAGGCTGATTCTTACCATGGAGGCCTGGGAACAGGCCCGTGGATTATAGTTTTCCTCCAAAGGCCAGGTCTCCGGCATCTCCCAGTCCCGGCACAATGTAGCTGTGGCTGGTGAGTTCCTCGTCAATAGCCGCCACCCACAGGGTAACGTCATTGTCCAGTTTCTGCATGAGGTGGTCCACCGCGAAGTGGCTGGCGATGGGGCATACCAGGTGGATATGGGAGGGATAGCCGCCTTCCTCCACCAGTTTCTGGATGGCAATTTCAATGGAAGAGCCCGTGGCCAGCATGGTATCGGCCAGGATGAGGGTCTTTCCTTCCAGCGAGGGGGTGGTGCAATAGTCTGCCCGGATCTTGAAGTAATCTCCCTTTCCGTATTTGCGGAAAGCGGCCAGGAAAGCCGTCTCTGCCGTGTCAAAGACTTCCAGCAGGCCTTCGTGCAGGGGAAGGCCTGCCCGCAGGATGGTGGAAATGACCAGCGGGGTGTCGTACGTGTCCACCTGGGCAATACCCAGCGGGGTGGTTACGTCCTTGGTGCTGTAGGAGAGTGTCTTTGAAATCTCATAGCCGAAGATGTTGCCCACCCGCATGAGGTTGGTCCGGAAGCGGAGACGGTCCTTCTGGATGCGGGCATCACGCATTTCTGCTATGTAACTGTTGAGAACGGAATGGCTTTCGCCGATGTTGATGACTTTCATGTGGCTTCGAATTGGAGTTCGAAGTACAAATATAACAAAAATCCCGGAAAAGCAAAACTCAGCGGCTCCGGCCCACCCTTTCCTCGGCAAAGGAATAGAAGGCGTCTTCGGCCACCACAATGTGGTCCATGAGGCTTATTCCCATGAGGGTGAGGGCTTTCCGCAGGCGTTCGGTCTGGCGGATATCGGCCTCTCCGGGGATAGGCTGTCCGGAAGGATGGTTGTGCACCAGGATAATGTGCTTGCACTGCTTCTCAATGCCGCGCCGGAGGATTTTCTGCGGGTCCAGCGGCGTGCTTTCCAGGCTGCCGGAAGAGATGAGCTCCTTGCCGATAAGGAAGTTGGCCCGGTTCAGGAACAGCGCCCAGCATTCCTCGTGGTCCAGGTTCTTAAGGGTGGGGAGCATGAGGCGGTACACCAGTTCCGGAGAAGTGATGGCGCGTTTATCCAGAAAGGCCATCTCCTCGAAGGCCCGTCGACCCAGCTCCAGAGCGGCCTTGATGGTGACGGCCCTTACGCGCCCCAGCCCTTTCTGCCCCAGCAGGCGTTCCATGGGCATGCCCGAAAGGAGCACCAGCCGGCCTTCGGAGCGGGCAAGAAGCTCCTGCGACACCTCCATTACGTTCTTCCCGCCGGTTCCGCTGCCTATGAGGATGGCCAGCAGTTCGGCATTTGACAGCGCCCTCTCTCCGCGGGAAAGCATTTTTTCGCGGGGTCTTTCTTCTTTGACCCATTCTTTGATACGCATCTGAATAAATCCTTTTGCGCCAAAGATAGGGGATGAAAACGAAAAACAGTCCAATCGGTTGAACGCTTGAACTGTTTTTTACGATTTTTAACGTTTTTTAATGCGGCTACTGGACAAAGGCGATGATTTCTCCCTTGGCCACGTTGTCTCCCTGCTTGCCCAGGGCGGCTACCAGGAGGCCGTCTACGGCGGAAACAATCTCTTCCAGTCCGTAATACGTCTGGACGTGACCCAGCACCTGCCCGGCCTTCACTTTCTTGCCCACCACGGGAGCCTTGGAATCGTTGTCCACATCCACTTCCCACAGCAGCTGGCCCTTCACGGGGCTCTGCACAGGCGTGGCCTTGGGATAGCGCTCCACATAGTCTTCCACCTTGAATTTGGGCATTTCCACCACCGGACGTTCCACCACAATGGGAGCGCCGGCCTTGGCCTTCATCTCGGCCAGATCCTTGTTGAAGCGCTCCTTGGCAACGCCGCTGCGGTAATCCAGATACTGGCGTTCGTGCATGGCCAGCTCGAAGAGTTCTTCGTCGTCCTCTCCGTAGTCCCAACCCTTCTCGTCCATCATCTTGCGGAACTTGGGCAGTTCGTCCGGATAGTTGTCCTGCGGGTTGCCGGTGCTGAATTCCATGCCCTTTTCCTTGGCCAGGGCCACAATCTCCGGAGCCAGTTCTCCCGGAAGCTTGCCCATGTTGCCCAGGATCATACCCCAGGTATCCTTGTCTATGGTGGTCCAGCGCGGCTTGTCGTTGAGCATGTTGAAGAGGTTCATGAGGGCCGTGTTCTTCACGTACTGGCTGAACGGAGTGACGAGCGGCGGATAGCCCAGGCGGGGCCATACGTACTCCACTTCCTCAAAGAGCTTAACCATGAGGGTGTCCAGACTCATTTCCGGACGGCCATGGGCGCGCTGGGCGGCGTTGATGGCGCCCTGGAAGCCCTTAAGATCGGCCATCATGGAGCCCATCATGCCACCGGGCAGGCCGCAGCCCACCAGCAGGGAAGACATGTTGTAGTTGGTGGGGTTGATCCAGTAGCCCAGGAAATCGTCAATGAATTTCTGGGTTAAACGGCGCACTTCCATATAGGCGTCCATATTGAGGTCCTTCACCAGGAAACCGTCCGTGCGCATCATCTCCCGGATGGTAATTACGTCCGGATGGATTTTGCCCCAGGAAAGCGGTTCTACGGCTACGTCCAGATAGTCTGCGCCTGCGCGGGCCACCTCCAGCATGGAGGCGATGGAGAAGCCGGGGCCGGTATGGCCGTGGTACTGAACTATAATGTGCGGATATTTCTTCTTGATATTGGCCACCAGCTCTCCCAGCAGGGTGGGACGGCCCACGCCCGCCATGTCCTTGAGGCAGATTTCATCGGCACCGTATTCCACCACCTTGTCCACAACGCCCATATAGTATTCCACGGTGTGGACGGGGGAGTAGGTGATGGACAGTGCCACCTGGGAGATCATGCCGCCCTTCTTGGCGCCGATGACCGAACCCTTGAGATTGCGGTGGTCGTTGAGCCCGCAGAAGCTTCTGGCTATGTCCGTGCCCTGCTTTTTCTTGACCTTGAACATGAGTTCACGCACATCCAGCGGAACCGGGTTCATCCGGAGGGCGTTAAGGCCGCGTTCCAGCATATGGGTCTGGATGCCCACCTTGTTGAAGGGAGCCGTCCAGGCACGGACCGCCTTGTTGGGGTTCTCTCCAAAGAGGAGGTTCACCTGCTCAAAGGCGCCGCCGTTGGTTTCCACGCGGTCGAAGCATCCCATGTCAATGATGGCGGGAGCCACTTCCACCAGCTGGTCCACCCGGGGGGTATACCGGCCGGAGCTCTGCCACATGTCCCTGTACACCAGGGAGAACTTGATTTCTCGCTTAGCCATATAGTTTCTGTGCGTTTTGGTCTATCTACAAAGATAAGAATTTTTTACTATTTTTGCGAAAAGTAAACGTCCCGCCCATGAAAAAGACCTTCACTCTCTTGTCTCTGATGCTGTTCGGCGCCCTGGCTTTTGCGCAGGAGGCCGATACGCTCAGGACCTTCAGCATCAAGGCCTCCCTGTGGTCGCGCGGTGAGTTCCGGGACGGCGCGCTTCCGGCCGAAAACGGGGTGGATCACGCCGGCTTCCTCATGAGCAACAACGTCATTCGCATGAATTACAGCGGAAAGAACCTGGAAGCCCGGCTTTCTCCCAAGTTCTTTGGCATCTGGGGTTCCAAGGGCAGCGGTGGCATGGCCATCGAGGAGGCTTGGTTCGGCCTCAAAAGCGGTGGCTGGTTCCTGCGCCTGGGACGCCAGAAGCTCAGCTATGACGACGAGCGCATCATCGGCGGCAACGACTGGTCCATGGCCACCAGTACGCACGATATAGTCAAGGCCGGTTTTGAACTGGGGAAACACAAGCTGCATATCCTGGCGGCCTTCAACCAGAACAACGAGAACACCAATGGCGGATCGTATTATGTGGACGGCGGGCAGGCCTACAAGAACATGCAGGCCCTGTGGTATCACTTCGATCCCTTCCCGCAGCTGGGTGCTTCACTTATTTTCATGAATACCGGCATGCAGAACGTCATGCTCTCGGAAGAGGAGAATAAGACGGAGTTTCAGCAGCTGTTTGGTGCCGACGCCAGCTGGAAGCCCAAAAACTTCGGCCTGCAGGCGTCTTATTATCGTCAGACCGGACATGACGAGAATGGCCTTCCCATCCAGGCCTGGATGACCAGTGCCGAGGCCGATTGGCAAGCCTTTGACTGGCTGGGCCTCAATGCGGGCTTTTTCTTCATGAGCGGAGACGAGAACTTCTTCATTCCCGCCCAGGGAGCGCTCGGCATGATGAGAAAGACCGAAGTGCGGGGCTTCAACCCCATCTTCGGCTCCCA
>JAIKYL010000116.1 GCA_024683255.1 Bacteroidales bacterium
GGCTTTACCGTCGGATTCCAGATTATGGTCCGGATTGGATACCGTACCCACGGTGGCGCGGCAGGCTACGGGAACCATGCGGGTCTCGCCCGAAGGGAGGCGCAGGATGGCGTAGTTGCCTTCACGGGCGGCGAGCTGGGCGTAAGTGCCGGCGGAACGGGCCATGACGGCACCCTGGCCGGGACGGAGCTCAACAGCGTGAACGATGGTACCTACAGGGATAGCGGAGAGCGGAAGGCAGTTGCCCAGGTCCGGGGAAGCGGTTGCACCGGATTCCACCACCTGACCAACCTGCAGGCCGTTGGGAGCCAGGATGTAGCTCTTCTTGCCATCTTCGTATTCGATGAGGGCGATGCGGGCGCTGCGGTTGGGATCGTACTCAATGGTGAGCACGGTTGCCTTGAACTCGTCGCGGTTGCGGATGAAGTCCACAAGACGATACATTCTCTTGTGGCCGCCGCCACGATAACGGACAGTCATCTGGCCGGTATTGTTGCGGCCACCGGTAGACTTAAGAGGGACCAGAAGCGGCTTGTACGGCTTCTTGGCAGTAATTTCCTCGAACGAACTGATGGCCTTGTTGCGCTGGCCAGGAGTTACGGGCTTATACTTCTTGATTGCCATAATTCACTTCCTCCTCTTAGATATTAGCGTAGAAATCAATCTTGTCCTCGCCGGCGAGCGTGACATAGGCCTTCTTGAAGTGGTTCATACGACCCCTCTGAAGACCGGACTTGGTGTAACGCTGCTTGCGCTTGCCATGATAGTTGAGGGTGTTCACGTCTGCGACGGAAACGCCGTACATCTGCTCCACGGCAGCCTTGATCTGCAGCTTATTGGCCTTGCGGTCCACGATGAAACCGTAACGGTTCAGCTTGTCGCCCTGAGCCGTCATTTTCTCGGTTACGATTGGCTTAAGTAAAATTCCCATTTCTTTTTCTCCTTTACTTTACTCTTGCTGCGAGGATATCCTGCACGCCGTCCACAAGCACGAGGGAATGGGCATTCATAATGGCGTAGGTATTGATCTCGTCAACGGTGATAACCTTCACGTCCGGAAGGTTGCGGGATGACAGGAAAATATTGTTGGAGTTCTCCGGCAGCACCACCAGGACCTTGCGGTCACCGGCCTTGATGTTGGAGAGGATGCCAAGCAGTTCCTTGGTCTTGGGGGCCTCCATGGTGAAGGGCTCCACTACCACGATCTTGTTCTCCGCGGCCTTATAGGAAAGGGCGCTTACACGGGCCAGCTGCTTGACCTTCTTGTTCAGTTTGAAGCGGTAGTCGCGCGGCTTGGGGCCGAACACATTGCCACCACCCACGAAGATACCGGCCTTGAGGGAGCCGTGACGTGCACCGCCACCGCCTTTCTGGCGGCCGAGCTTCTTGGTGCTGTAGGCAACCTCGCTGCGATCCTTGGTCTTGGCAGTACCCTGGCGCTGGGCGGCAAGATACTGGAGGACATCCAAATAAATCACATGGTCGTTGGGCGTTACGCCGAAGACTTTCTCGTCAAGAACGACTTTCTTTCCGGATTCAGTTCCGTCAATCTTATATACATTCAGCTCCATAGCTTAAGCCTCCAGAATTAAGTAAGAACCCTTGGCTCCGGGAACGGAACCCTTGACAATGAGAAGATTGTTCTCCGGGATAACCTTGAGAACTTCCAGGTTGAAGACCTTCACGCGCTCGCTGCCCATATGGCCAGCCATACGCATACCCGGGAATACGCGGGACGGCCAGGAGGATGCACCCATGGAACCAGGGTGACGGAGCCTGTTGTGCTGGCCGTGGGTCTCACCACCCACACCGGCGAATCCATGACGCTTCACGACGCCCTGGAAACCCTTACCTTTAGAAGTACCGACAACGTCCACGAACTTGACATCCTCAGTGAAGACGTCTGCCACGGTGACGGTGTCTCCCAGCTTGAGCTCTCCCGCGAAGTCCATGGGGAATTCCACGAGCTTCTTCTTGGGAGTAGTCCCTGCCTTTTCGAAATGGCCCTTCAGGGCCGCGCTGGTGCGTTTCTCTTTCTTTTCGTCATAGGCAAGCTGCACGGCGGAGTAACCATCGGTCTCCACGGTACGGACCTGCGTGACAACACACGGACCAGCCTCAACGACGGTGCACGGAATATTCTTCCCGTCGGCACCGAAGACGGAAATCATTCCGACTTTCTTTCCAATTAAACCAGGCATTGGTGTTTGTTAATTAATTGTTTATTAATGCTTTAACGCTAATTGTAGGCCTCTTGGGCACAATTGCGGACCGCAAAGATACAACTAAATATTTGATTTTCCAAAACTTATCAACAGGTTTTTTCACAATCCGGAGGGATGGTTTTTCGGCCTCCGGATTCACCTTTTATCACTTTTTTATTATATTTGCAAAACGCGTAGTGTATCCTTATTTGTTGGGATTTTTAATTCCTTGGCAAATAACCAACTTTGCAGCCATGAAAAAAACGGTCCTCATCATCGTCTTTGCCCTCTTGGCTCTGTCTGCTCAAGCACAATCCTATAGCTTCAGCGGGCAGGTTTTGGAGAAAAGGACCGGTGAGCCCGTGGAGTATGCCACCGTGCTGCTCACCGCCACGGAGCAGTGGGCCGTAACGGATGCCGAAGGAAAGTTCTCCATTAAAAATATAAAGGTGGCCGAAAGCACGGTTTCCGTGGCCAGCCTGGGCTATGTAACCCTTACCCAAAAGGTGGATTTCCGGAAAGAAAAGGCCGATGTCAAGTTCCTGCTGGAAGAGGATAACCTTACCCTGGAAGGCGCCATGGTCACCGCCAAGGAGAATGGAGAATCGGCCACGACCAGCCGTACCATAGACAAGACCGCCCTGGACCACGTACAGCTCATGAACGTGTCGGACATTTCCAGCCTGCTGCCGGGCGGGGTCACCCAGAACAACAATCTCACAGCCGAAAGACAGTTCAACATCCGCGCAGGTTCCGCTTCGGAGGGCGGCAACGCCTCCTTCACCACCGCCGTGGAAGTGGACGGGGTGCGCCTCTCCAACAATGCCTCCTATTCAGAGATTAAAGGCGCGTCCACCAACAGCATCGCCTCCTCCAACGTGGAGTCCGTGGAAGTGATAACCGGCGTTCCCTCCGTGGAATACGGAGACATGTCCTCCGGCGTGGTTAAGATCAACACCAAGAAGGGAAAGACCCCCTGGATGGTCACCCTGTCCACCAGCCCCAAGACCAGGCAGGCCTCCTTCAGCAAAGGTTTCGGCCTGGGTCAGACGGCCCGCGGAAACGCCAGGGGCGTAATCAACGCCAGTGCGGAATATACCCGTTCCGTGAGCGACCAGATGTCGCCCTATACCTCCTACGACCGCAAGCAGCTCTCTCTTACCTACAGCAACACCTTCTCCGCCAGCACGCATCCGCTGCGTCTGTCGGCCAGCGTAACGGGGAATCTGGGCGGCTTGGACGACGAGGCCGATCCGGACAAACTCACGGGTACTTTCGTCCAGTCCAGGGACAATTCCGTGCGCGCCAACCTCACGGCCGACTGGCTTCTTAGCCTGCCCTGGATTACCAACCTGGAGCTGAATGCCTCGGGATCCGTCGGCGACAAACGGGTGCGGGAGAACAAAAACTACCAGCAGAGCGTAACAGACATAGCCCTCCACGCCACTCAGGCAGGGTATTACATGTCGGCCCCCCATCTCCAGGGCGGGGATAATCCCGTAGTGATGATTCCCCCGGGCAACCGCTACAACGTGATGGGCGTGGACGACCGTCCCGTAACTGCCAAGGTGTCCCTCAAGGCCAACTGGGCCACACACCTCGGCTCCATCGGCAGCAAGGCCAAGCTGGGTGCGGAGTGGAACTGGGACCACAACCTGGGAATCGGCCAGTACACGGAAGAGGCCTCCACAGCACCCACCTGGCGGGAATACCGCTACTGCGACAACCCCTCCATGCACAACCTGGGCCTCTATGCCGAAGAAAACCTGATGGTCCCCGTGGGGGAAGGCCGCATCAACCTCATCGCCGGCGTCCGGGAAGACCTCACCTACATCAAAGGATCGGCCTATGGGCTCACTTCCAGCCTTTCTCCCCGCTTCAACCTCAAATATACCGTACTGGACGGGGTCGGACGGGCCGATAAGTTCCTGCGGGAACTGAGCTTCCGCGCCAGCTGGGGCGTTGCCGTGAAACTTCCCTCCTTCTCCATCCTGTATCCCACGCCCATCTACCTGGACGTGAACGTTTTCACCTCCACGGCATCGGCCGACAATACCGTGTACCGGGCCTACTATGTGCAGCCGCGCGCCATTGAATACAACGCAGCCCTGCGCTGGCAGCGAAACCAGCAGGCCGAAGTGGGCGTGGAGGCCAACCTGGGCGGCACGCGCATCTCCCTGGCGGCCTTCCTGAACCGCACCCTGGACGCCTATGGGCTTATGACCGATTACGACCGCCTCACCTACAACTACACCAGCACGGCCGCCGTACAGGGCCTGTCCATCCCGGCCGCCAATCGGGTATACGTGCTGGATCCGGCAACGGGCCTGGTCACCGTGCAGGACAAGACCGGAGCCATGGCCTCTCAGACCATTCAGCCGGAAAAGCGGAAACAGTTCATTCCCAGGACTTTTGAATACAATGCCCAGAATCCGCTTACGCGCTATGGTGTGGAATGGGTGCTGGAATTCCCGCGCATTGAGGCGGTGGGCACCACCATCCGGCTGGACGGTAATTATTACGCCTACAGGGGCATCAAAGCGGACATTACACCGTATTCTCCCTATACCATCACCGGAAGCGACGGAAAGCCGTTCCGCTATATCGGCTATTATTATGGCGGGAACAAGGTTTCCAACGGCAGCGAAACCCGCACCCTCCGGAACAACCTCACCATCACCACGCACATCCCCAAGGTGCGCATGATCCTTTCCCTCAAACTGGAGGCCACCGTGCTGCGCTATTCCCGCTCCCTGGCCGAACGGCCCGATAACACCCGCTCCTACGTGCTCCGGGACCTCACCAACCTGCTGTCCTACGACCCGTCCGTATCCGTCTATGATGGTGACAATTACGCAGTCTCCTATCCGGACTACTACATTAGCTATGATGAGCCGGGCATACCTGTGCCGTTTATGGAGAAATTCCTCTGGGCCAAGGAAAACGACCCGGCTCTGTATGCCGACCTTTCCAAGCTGGCCGTTGCCACCAACTTCCTGTACACCTTTGGGAAAGACTATATCTCCCCTTATTTCTCTGCCAACATAAGCGTAACCAAGGAGCTGGGAGATATTGCCTCCATTTCCTTCTATGCCAATAATTTCTTCAACAACATGGGGCAGGTGCGCTCCTCCAAGACCGGCACCTACAGCTCCGTTACCTCCTATATTCCCGCCTTTTACTACGGGCTCACTTTAAGACTTAAATTTTAAAACCCTATTATTATGAAACAAAATCTTAACATCCTCATCCTCCTGTCGCTGGGCCTGCTGGCGCTGGGTTGCGAAAAGAAAACCCCGGATCCGGAACCCATCAATGTGGTTATTACAGTCTCTTACAACAATGCCCCCCTGGCCATCCGCGGCATCAAAGTGAACGTTTCCGACGCCTCCAGCACCTATGTCATGGAAGAGGAAACCGACGGCAGTGGCCTTGTCTCCTTCAACCTGCTTCCCGGTTCCTACACGGTTTCCTCCACCTATGTTACCAGTGAAAACGGCATACGTCTGTCCTATACCGGCACAACCGGCATTACCGTTTCCCTGGAAAACAAGAACAAGCCCGTCGCCCTGCCCATGCAGAAGGTGGAATCCCGCCAGGTCATCATCAAGGAACTGTACTTCGCCGGCTGCAACAACCCGGAGACCAACAAGGGTTACAACCAGGATTCTTACGTAATCCTGTATAACAATTCCGATATAGAAGCCGACGCCTCCGACGTGGTATTCGGTTTCCTGGGCCCCTATAACGGTCACGGCAACAACAAGTACCGCACCGACGACAATCTCGTGTACGAAAAGGAAAACTGGGTCCCCGCCTATGGTGCCATCTGGTGGTTCACTGCCGATGTGAAGATTCCCGCCTGGTCTCAGATTGTAGTGGCCATCTTTGGCGCCATCGACCATACCGCCACCGTGTCCACGTCCGTTAACCTGGCCGATGCTTCCTATTACTGGATGTCCAACAGCGGAATCGCACAATTCACCAACAGTAAGTACGCGGGTTCCGATGCCATTCCCACCAGTCATTACCTGAGTTGCTCCCCCTTCACCCAAGGCAATGCCTGGGCCCTGTCCAACAACTCACCGGCCTTCTTCATCGGCCAGATGCCCAAGGCCGAGGTTGAAGCCCTTTCCAAAGACACCGAGAATTACGACCATACCATGGGCGCCTCTGCGGCTTTCAACGTGGTCAAATTCCCCAAGGATAAAGTGATTGGTGCCATTGAGGTTTACTCCCAGGCCAACTTGGCTAAGAGCGCACCCCGTTTCCCGGCCGACTTAAACAGCGGCTATGTGGCCATCACCAACAATCAGGGCTATTCCGTATACCGCAACGTGGACCAGGCCTCCACTGAGGCCCTGCCCGAGAACGCCGGTAAGCTGGTCTATGATTATGCCCTGGGAACCACCGACGTGGAAGGCACCACGGACCCGTCCGGCATTGATGCCGAGGCCTCCATCGCCAACGGCGCCCACATCGTCTATTCCCAGACCAACAGCACCGCCAACGATTTCCACCAGCGGAAAAAAGCTTCCCTGAAGAAGTAATCCCATGTCTTTCCGCCGTCTCATAACCGCCGCCTTTGTCCTGGCCCTGGCAGTATCCGCTGCCGGCCAGGACGGGGAGGGCGTACGCGACTACCGCCTGGCCAAGGAGGCCCTACCATGGGATCCCCTGTCCAATCCGGCCCTTATGGACGCTTTCCTGGGGCGTCTGGCCATGGTGGAGTTGCAGTTCAATACGGGATTCGGCGGGCTCGCCTCCCTCACGGAATCGCCGGCCTGCTACTCGGCCGGAGCCGCCACGGAATCTTACTTCAGAGTGGGGGACAGGCTCACCTTTTACGGCCTCCTGAACTGGCAGTATTTCACTGGAAAGGACATGGGCGGACCGGTTCTCATGGATCCGTACTACAACCCTGTGAACTTCTATGAAAGTTCCACGGAGACCGTGGGAACCAGGAACCGGGAAAGGTACCGGCTCCAGGGAGGACTGTCCTACCGCCTGGGCCGGAAATGGGCTCTTGGCGCAAATGTATCCTACACCGCAGCCGACCAGACCAAGGTGAAAGACCCCCGTTTCTCCAGCGTCTGGATGGACTTGGGGGTTGATGCCGGGGTGAGCTGGAAGCCCTCCGAAAACCTGACTGTGGGCGCTTCGCTGCAGTACAGGAACACCCTGGAAATGATTAAGGGCGGTATCTACGGCACCACCGACAAGCAGTATTTCATCCAAACCGACAAAGGCGCTTTCCTGGGTACGGTGGCCGAACTGGCCGGGGACTACAACTATATCCCCGTATCCGAATTCCGGCCGATGGCCAACCAGTATTTCGGCGGCGCCCTGCAAATGGTACTTAAAGACCGTATATCGGCCGAAGCCTGGTTCCGGACCCGGGACGGCTATTACGGCCGGCAGAGTTCCTCCACCGCCACCTTCTTCGAATTCGGCGGCTGGCAGGCGGGCCTACGGAGCGTACTGCTCCTGCCCTCCGGCAGTAACCTGCACCGTTTATCGGCCGATTTTTCGCTGGAGAAACTGGAAAACCGGGAGAATCAGTTCCGCTATGTCACGCCCACCGGACAAAGTACCGTGGTGGAATATACCGGGCAGAACAAAGTCCTGGACCGCCTGGACATGGCCGCCTCCCTGGACTATGCCTGGCATATGGGAACGGGCGGATACCGGCCGGAGTTCATCCTGGGTCTCAAGTTGGATGGGCGCAGCCGGAACCAGTCGGCCTCCATCTTCCCCCTTTCCCGCAGCCAGCGGATAACCACCTGGAGCGCTGACCTGTACGGCCAGAAGAACTTCCATGCCGCGCAGTCGCTCTGGACCCTTGAGTTGCACGGCCTTGCCGCCGGCGGCTTCGGGAACTACCGGGAAGACAGCAACGATTCCTCCGCCGTATCCACCGCCATCAAGAGCTTCGACACCTGGCTGGACCGGCAGGCCGAATATGAGACCGCCTTCCGCACCGGTGGAGGTATTGCTGTGGAATACAGTTTGTTCCAATGGAAAGCCGCTGTCCCTTACATCCGGATTTCAGAGAGTTTTCTCTTCCTCACTTCCGTTCCGCAGTACCTGGCCGGCCGCTGGCGGAACGTAGCCATGATCAGCGTCGGCTGCCACTTTTAATAACACCAGCATATGAGACGGCTCCTTTTCCTTCTGGCCGCCATCCTGCCCGGCATCGCCCTGGCCCAACCCATCCATCCCGGTGCGGAGTTCCGCGTGGGACGGCTGGACAACGGTCTTACCTATTATCTGACCCACAGCGAGAATCCCCCGGGTTGCGCCGATTTCTATATTGCCCATAACGTAGGTGCCCTGCAGGAAGAAGACAACCAGGACGGCCTGGCCCATTTCCTGGAGCACATGGCCTTCAACGGAACCCGGCATTACCCCGGCAACAGCATCCTCACCTTCCTGTCCAAGGAGGGTGTTCGCTTTGGCTATAACGTTAATGCCTACACCACCCGGCGGGAGACCGTCTACAATCTGTCATCTGTTCCGCTGGTGCGGGAATCCTTTGTGGATTCGGTGCTCCTGATCCTGCACGATTGGTCCTGCGACATCTCCTGCGAACCCCAGGCCCTGGACGACGAACGTGGCGTGATCAGCGAAGAATGGCGCATGCGGGACGACCCCCGGAGCCGTATTGCCCGCCTGCAAAACAACCTCATCTACAAAGGTGCCAAGCAGGCCAGGCGGAGCGTCATCGGCTCGCTGGATGTAATCAAGAACTTTAAACGGGAGGAGATCCTGGATTTCTACCACAAGTGGTACCGCCCGGACCTCCAGGCCATCATCATCGTGGGTGACTTTGATGTGGACGAGATGGAGAAGCGGGTGCAAAAGTCCTTTGCCGATATCCCCATGCCGGAAAATGCCCCGCAGAAAGAGACCTACTTCCCGTCGCACCTGGACGAACCCCTCTTTGAGGACATTGCCGACCCGCTCCTCAAATTCTACGCCCTCAAAATCTTCTTCAAGCAGCCTTATCCGGGCTGGGAAGAGCGATCTTCGGAAGAATTCTACCGGGACTGGTACTGCCGGAACATCGTTTCCTCCGTGCTGGCGGAACGCCTCAAAAAAGCCGCGCAGGAGAAGTCCTCCCCCGCCCGTTCGGCCGTCCTCACCACCAGCGAATACGAGCCGGATTATTTCCTCTCCCTGTTCACCGTAACGCCCAAGGACAAGGGGCTCATCGGCGAGTCGCTGGAATTCACTTACAGGGAAATCCGTCGGCTGTTACTGCATGGAATTAGCCCCGCGGAGTTTGAAGCCGCCAAGCTTTCCGTTGCCCAGCGCGCCCATCTGGACCGGCCGGTTGTGAGGGAAGACGTCAAGAGCGAGGAACTGGTGAAAAAAGCCATCGACCATTTCCTGCTCAACCGTCCGCTGGTGCACCCCGCCGACCTGCAGGAAATCCAGACACGGGTGCTGGGGGACATCGGCTATGAGGACATCGCCTCCTATCCGGAAAAGATGTTCCGGGACAGCGAGATTATCTATTCCACCTGCTACAATACGGTGGAAGATCCAGGAATTGCACCCTCGCCGGAGCAGATGAAGGGGATTCTCGCGAAAGTGGATGCCGAGGAGATCGGCCCGGCATTCCTGGAATACAAAGCCCCGGACATGAGCGTCAATGCCCCCATGGGCAGCATCCTCAAGGTGATTCCCCAGAAAGGATATGAGCTCTGGGAGCTCTCCAACGGCGTAAAAGTATATTATAAAAAGGCCGATCCGGTGGCCTCCCATTACCACATGGCCGCCATCTGGCGATGGGATACCGGCGCAAAGAGCTACCGGGAAGACCTCATTACCCCTTCCCGGATTGCCGCCAGCTACCTGGGCGGAAACCTGGGCTTCCGGGGTGTGGAAAAGCAGGACTACAAGAACTATCCGGAACTGTCCGGTTTCAGCCTTACCATAAGCGCCCTCCGCACCAAGACAGCCATGACCGTTACGGCCGGAAAGGGGCGGGAAGAAGACGCCTTCAAAGCGGTTTACCTCACCCTCACTGAACCGTTCTTTGGCAAGCGGCTGGAAAAGACCAAGGAGAACGAGCTAAAGAGCATGGCGCGCAAAAAGAGCAACACCACACTCTTTGACGAGCGTTGCACGCGGGAAGTGTACGGCAACCATCCCTGGCTGCAGGTGGCGGATTCCGCCGCCGTGGAGGCCGTGGACATGGCGCTGGTGGAGGACGTGTTCCACCGGGCTTTTGGCGACTACAAGAACCTCTCCGTCTTTATCTGCAGCGACCAGGACCGCGCCACGGTGGAGGATTATGTTTGCCGATACGTGGCTTCGCTCCAGGGAGAATATCCGTATGAGAAGTCTAAGGTGAAAGCCCCCATGCCGCAGGTGAAAGGCACGCTCACCATCACGGAAGAACACAAGCCGGAATCCGAACCCCTCACCAACATCTATTATGCATTCCTGCAGAAGGAAGAGGCAACAACGCGCAACATCGTCATCTCCGACTTCCTGGACTACATCCTCAGCGCCCGCTACCTGAACCTTATCCGCGAAGAGCGCGGCGGCGCCTACCATGTGGGCTACAGTACCGCCATTCCGGACCAGGCCGATGAACCCTGGCGCGGCATCGTACAGTTCAAGACCCGCCCGGAAATGGCCGACCTGCTGCTTCAGGACGTACAGGACGTGATGGACAAAATGTGTCAGGAAGGCCCCACACCGGAGGAAATGGACGTGGCCGCCAAATACATGATCAAGCGGCACGGAGAGATAGAAGACCGGGTGAAACGCAGCGTGGGCAACCAGCTGGACCGCCTGGAAAGCACCGTCCTTTTGGGTCGGGACTATGACTTTGACTACGAAAAGATGATTGAAAGCATCGGCCCCAAAGACGTGCAGGAAATGGCCCGCCATTTTGCCGCCGGAGATATCCTCAAAGAAATCTATACCGAAAAATGAAAAAATACCTCCTCTCCATAGCCCTCCTCCTGTGCCTCCTGCCGGGAGCCCGGGCCGATGAAGGCATGTGGCTCATCCAGTGCCTGGACAAAGCCCTGGAAAAGAACATGAAGGCCCGGGGCCTCAAGCTGGCCGCAAGGGAAATTTACAATGAGGAAGCCGGCGGCCTGGCCGATGCCGTGGTCTCACTGGGCTTCTACTGCAGCGGCAGCATGATTTCCGACGAAGGCCTCCTCATCACCAACCACCACTGCGCGTACAGCGACGTGGCGGGTATGTCCACCCCGGAACACAACTACCTGGAAGACGGTTTCTTTGCGCTCACCCGAGATCAGGAGATGCCCATAAAGGGCCTGGAATTCTATTTCCTGAACAAAGTGCTGGATGTAACAAACGAGGTAAAAGCCCTCCAGGACAGCCTTAAGGCGCAAGGCGTACAGTTTGGCAGCCGGAGGATATCGTCCATTATGGAGAAGAAATATGCCGATCTGTCCGGCCTGGAAGCCGGACTGCAGGGGATGTGGGCCGGCACGGCCTACTACATGTGCCTGTATACCAAGTATACCGACATCCGCCTGGTGGCCGCACCGCCGGTGAGCATCGCTTCCTTCGGTGGGGACGAGGACAACTGGGAATGGCCCCAGCACAAGGGAGACTTTGCCCTGTACCGCATCTACGACAACGGAGAGCCCCTGCATCCTAAGCGTCACCTGAACATTAGCCGGAAAGGCTATAAGGAAGGGGATTTTGCCATGGTTATCGGCTATCCCGGACGTACTGCGCGTTATTCCAGCGCCGCAGAGATGGAGCAGACCATCAACGTGGAAAGGCCGGTTTCCAACCGCATGCGGGCCGCCCAGATGGAGATTATCCGCAAATGGATGGATGCCGATCCGGCCGTTCGCATGAAGTATTCGGAGACCTTCTTCAGCCTTAGCAACGTGGCCGAAAACAATGAAGGCGAAGAAGCTTGCATGCACCGTTTCCAGGTGGCCGAACGCCGCCGTGCCTGGGAACAGGGCCTTCGGAGCAACCCGGAAGACGCTAAGCTCCTGGACTTGCTGGATGCCGAATACGCCGCCATCTCCCA
>JAIKYL010000166.1 GCA_024683255.1 Bacteroidales bacterium
GTCCTCGCTCAGGAAGGTGGTCCACCAGCCATTGGAGAAGTCGGGGGCGCCGAAGGCTCCGATACCCATCTTCACGGTCACGGGGCAGACGGTCTTGACGCCGGAGAACTCAATCTCCACGTCCTGGGTGCCGGCAACGGGCTGCACCTGGCCGAATACAAGGGCCGAGTTGTCCAGTACCATGGTGGAGCCGTCCGACTTGGTGCCGGTCA
The DNA here is from genome assembly GCA_024683255.1 of Bacteroidales bacterium. The sequence continues at coordinate 213 of JAIKYL010000166.1, forward strand.
CCTCCAGGCCCTGGGTGTAGAACGGAACGGGCTGGTCATACACATAGTAAGTAGTGGTGACAGGCAGCTTGGTGACGGCGATGGAAGCGAAGTCGGTTACCTCGAAGTTATAATAGGCGGCAACCGGGTCTCCGGCCTTTCCCAGTTTGGTCTTGGCGTAGGAAACCACCACGGTCTTGGTGCCCGTAGTGCTCATGTCGGGCTCTACGATGTAAAGGTCTTCCCGGGGAATCACGGCGGTGAAACCATCCTCGAAGACGGCGGTGGCAACGGTCTCGCCCCAGTAATCCTCTTCACCCAGGGCAATGGCCGCGGGGGTGTTGGTCAGCTGCAGTTCCACCAGCGGGAAGTCCGGAATCTCGGTAATCTCGGAAGGGACCAGGTAGGCCTTCTTGATGTTGAAATGGCTGCCGTCGGCAATGAGGAACACGTTCACGTCGTCCACGGCCGATACTTTCTGGTTGTATTTTTCGGTGATGGTGAAGCCGTCGGCGGCAACGTTTTTGACTTCCAGGTATGCAGCGCCGGCGCGGGCATGGTCCACGCTCAGGGTTACAGAGGCGCCCTGCATCTTTTCGCGGAATTCATCCCAGTTCACTTCGCCGCCGCCGTAGTCGAATTCAATCACGGCGCCGTTATAGTCGGCATTGCCCCATCCGTACCAGTCGGAACGGAGCACGAAGTACTCGGAATAACCGTCGCCATCCCGTTCTCCGTTGGCTACACAGACATTCCAGTTGTTCCAGTTGTTGGCGCCGGAACCGAAGTTCTCAAACTCCAAAAAAAGTTTCTTGCCGGAAGGGACGGAGAAGTACTGGCTGAACTCGGTCCACCAGCCCGAAGAATTGTCTTCGGCGCCCACAATGGCAGTAGTAATGTTGATTTCGGTGTACTCGTCGGACTGCTTGGCAGCCTGTTCCGCCTGATACTCCGCAATCTTTTGTGCAAGATCGTCCGGAGGAGTCACGGAATAGGGCTCAAGGCCGGTACACCCTGCCGATACCACTGCTGCAAAGGCAGTAGCGCAAAGCGCTTTCAGCATCAAATTAAGGGTTTTCATGTTGATTTGGTTAATAGTTATATAATGTTTGTTATAGCAAGACCAGCGGCCATCCGTCCTGTTCCCAGTGGAGGGGGCGGATTAGCAGGTGGGAGTTATAATTCATTTCTTTGTCATAGCAGTGGAAAAAGAGCAGGTCGCCTGCTTCCGTGGGTACCACGGCGCAGTGTCCCACACCGGGATAACGCTCGTTTCCAACCAATACGGGGGTGCCGCCGCCTTCCATGAGGGGAATACCGGCTTTATCTACATAAGGACCGGTAACCTTCCGGCTGCGTCCGGCCACTACCTTGTAGGTACTTTTGGCTCCGCGGCAGCAGAGGTCGTAGCTTACGAATAAAAAATAGTAGCCGTTCCGCTTAACGATGAAAGGGGCTTCCACGGCACCGTTGCCGGGATTGAAGTCCTGCCCGCGCGGGTCGGCCTTGATGGCGTCGTCGGTTCGGGAGGTGTCCTCGGCCGTTCCTTCCGGCCGCCGGCACAGCGGGTACCACTGCTCAGGTTCGGCAACCCGGGTGAGGGTGGGGTCCAGGCGAACCAGCTTGATGCCGCCCCAGAAGGATCCGAAAGAGAGCCAGGGAGTTCCGTCCTCGTCAATGAACAGGTTGGGGTCTATGGCGTTCCAAAGGTCCCTTCCGGCCACCGAGCGCACCACACAGCCGTGGTCTTCCCATTTGTAATCTTTGGAAGCGGGATTGAGCGTACGGTTGGTAGCTACGCCAATGGCGCTGTCGTTTTTGCCAAAGGAGGAGCAGGAATAATATAAATAATAAAGGCCATCGTGGAAGCAGATGTCCGGGGCCCAGGTATGGCCGTGGTATCCGGGAACGGATTCCAGCGCCCACTGGGGCGGGTTTTCAAAGACGCGGCCGCTGAAAGTCCAGTGCTCGCGGTCGGCCGAAGTGAAAATGCTCACGCCTGTCCCCGTGCAGAACAGATACCAGGTTCCCTCGCACTGGATAGCCACCGGGTCATGTGCCGGAGGTTGTGCAAGAGTGCTGCCGGTAAAGATAGTCAGCGCAGCCAAAAAGGCCAGGGTTTGCTTCAGTATCATTAATCAAATGGTTAACCGAAGCAAAGGTAAAATGCTTTATCGGCATAAAGGTGCACAAAAAAACCTAATAGGTGGATTTTTGAACATACCTTATTTTATTCTTCTCTGCCCAGGGAACTGGGAGTGACGCCAAACTCCCTGGTGAAGCAACGGGTGAAATACTTGGGGTCGTTGAAGCCCACTTCATAGGCGGCTTCGGCTACGGTTAGTCCGCTGCCGCTTTCCAGCATCTCCCGGGCCAGGGTGAGCCTGTAGGTGCGGATAAGCTGGCCGATGGACTGGCCGAAAGCCTCCTGCAGGCGCGTGTTGAGCAGGGTCTTGCTCATACCCATGGCCTGGCAGAAGTTGTTCACATCCAGGTCCGGGTTGCGGTACAGGCTGCGGAGCATTTCCAGCGTTTTTTCCTTGAAGGGGTCTTCCTGCCGCACGCTCAGCAGCTTGTGCGAGGCCAATTCTTCGTTCTGGTGCAGGAGTATGTCGTTCTGCCGCCGGAGTTCCTCGGCCTTCTCCTCCACCAGTTTCTTTTGACCGGACAGTTCCCGGGTGCGTTCATCAACCATCCGGCGAAGGATTTCCCGCTGGCGGATGAGCGCGTGCATCCGCAGCTGAAGGATCAGATAGGCCAGGGCCAACACACCCAGAGCCAGCAGCAGGTGGAACCACCAGGTGTGGTAGAAACGGGCTTTTACGGTAACGGGAATATCCAGGAGGCCCACCGCTTTCCCTGTTTCGCTATAGGCGCGGAGCTGGAAAAGGTAATTGCCGTGCGGCAAAGCCGAATATACGGCTTCGTGTCCCGGGGAAGGCAGCACCTGCCAGTTATTGTCCAGGTCCTGGAGGCGATACTGGTAGTGGATCTTGCGGGAGACGTCCGGGGTAAGGGCGGAGAAACTGATGCGCAGGGAGCGGTCCCTCTCGTGCAGGTCGATGGATGAGGGGGAGGGATCATACCATGTCCGGTCCGCCACCTGGATGGAAGTGAGGCGGAGGGACCCTTCCTCCCTGTCGGGTATGAATTGGGCGGGATTAACCTCCAGGAGCCCTCCGGTATGGCCGAAAAACAGCATCCCGTCTTCTCCCTTGCAGGCATTGTTCCAGTAGAACTGGCTCCCTCCCAGTCCGTCTTCCCGGAAAAAGGAACAGAGGGCTTCCTGGGAAGGGTCCCAGACATTCAATCCGTGTTCCGTACTTATCCAGATCCGTCCTTCGCCGTCTTCCTGCAGGCTTCGGACCCGGTTGTTGGAAAGGCCGTCCCGGGTGGAGAGGCGTGTCACTTGCCAGGGCTCTTCATCCCGGACCCTGTAGACGCCGTTGCCGTTGCTGCCAAGCCAGAAAGAACCGTCCGAGGCCTCCAGGATGCAGCAGATCATCTCATCCGCCGCCGAATCCGGATTGTCCAGCGGATGGCCGTAATAAACGGACGGATACCCGGGACTCCGGGTGTTAATGATGTACAGGCCCTGCTGGCAACCCATCCAGAGCCGCCCTTTGCCGTCCAAGTACGATCCGATGCATCCGTTGGCGGCACCCGGCTCCAGCAGGGGAGTGAGCGAGTCTTCCTGCAGGTCGTACACGTAGACGCCCGAATTGGCCCCGATATAGATATGCTGTCCGTCCGGGTCCGTTTCCAACGCGCCTACAAAGGCCAGGACGCCGTCGGCATTGTTCAGATGCCGAAGCACGCGGTAGGGCTTGCCCGTACTCACAATGTCTATTCCGCTGCCCCAGGTGCCTGCTATCAGGCGGTCCGGGGACAGCTGCCGGATGGCGCTCACGCTGTTGTGGGACAGGCCGTCCTTCTTGGTAAGGTGTTGGAAGCGGCTTTCTCCCGCTTCCCGGATGCTCAGGCCGCCTTCCACGCTGCCCACCCAGAGTGTCCCGCCGGTGGTCTGCAGAACCGCGTTCACCGGACCGGGACCCAGCGAGGAGGCCGATGTAGGGTTGTGGAGAATATTGTTCACATCCAGGCGCGGGGGATAATAGATGCGGAGGCCCTGTGTCTCCGTCCCCACCAGGATCCGGTTCCCGTCCACGTGGATGCAGTTCACCACATCCTCGCCCTCCCGGGTGAAGTCGTCCGTTATGGCATTGTAGTGGTTGATTCCATAAAGCGTGGTAAAGATCATTTGGCCGTCCTGTGTCCGGGCCACGTCGGAAACGAAGTTCTGCGTGAGGGAGCGGGGGCTGCGGGAATCGTGCAGGTAGCGCTTGGACGCTCCGCTTTGCCGATTCACCAGATACAGGCCGTTCTCGGTGGTGATCCAGACTTCCTGGCCCTGGAGAAGGAAGCCGGAAAGATAGCCGTCTTCGTAACGGAACCTGGACAGGATGGGGGTGGCCTGCAGTTCTCCGTCGCCTTCCTGCAATTTGAATACCTGGCCGCTCAGGCCCATCCAGACGGAACCGTCCCCTTCCACGTCGGAAAAGACCATATTATCCCTGGCTGGCGCCGGAAGCCGGAAACCGGATATCCCCTCCACGGCCCCGTCCTGGGCAAAAGTCATGCGATAGATATTGTCCCCGGTTTTGAACCAGAGGGCGCCTTGGGTATCCAGGGTGAGGTAATTGATGGGGCTGGACAGGAAACCCTGCAGCTCTCCTTTTTCAAGCTGAGCTGCCTGGAGGGTGGAGGTGTCCAGGATGTCCAGTCCGTTGGCGGACCCTCCCCACAGGCGGCCGAAGCCGTCCACGCAGATATTGTGGAGGTGGTTGCTTTTCAGCGGTACGGCCGATGTCGTATTGAAGGTGAGCACTTGGTATCCATCGTATCGGCACAGTCCGCCGGGAGTGGCAACCCACAGGAATCCTTCCCTGTCCAGGCAGATGTCTTCCACGAAATTGCAGGGCAGCCCCGATTCTATATCCAGTACGTCCGTCACGTACCCGTCCCTGAGGGGGTGCTGGGCCTTGGCCGGAAAGGCTAGCAGCCCAAGTAGTATGCACAATATTACACTTGCTTTGTTCATTTGTCCACCTTCTGGTCTGCAAAAGTAACTATATTTGTCCAAAATTAAAACTGATAACCCATTCCTTATGCGTAAGTTCATCCTTTCCCTTGCCATTCTTGGCATCTCCCTGCTGTCCTTTGCCCAAACCCGTCAGTTGGACATCGATCTCAAAAAGACGGGAGCTCCCATCCAGAATACCATGTACGGAATCTTCTTCGAGGATATCAACTATGCCGCCGACGGAGGCCTGTATGCCGAACTGGTAAAGAACCGTTCTTTCGAATTCCCGGACGACGCCCTGCAGGGCTGGAAGGCTTTCGGCAAGGTGGAAGTCCGCTCC
>JAIKYL010000172.1 GCA_024683255.1 Bacteroidales bacterium
GCCGGAACGCCCTTGACCCCTTCCGGCCTCATGGGGCCGATCGTCTTGGAGACACTGAAAATGGAATAGTATATTTGGCTTTCATTTGAACAAATCGGCGAGAAAACAAATGAAAATGGCGGGTATGCGCCGTGGAGGTGCCGTACCTTTGCATCACAAAACATAGCCATATGATCCGAAAACACTTTTGAACACGCTGCTCCTGCTTTCTGCCATTTCGCTGGGGGCGCAACCTTCCCTTTCGCAAAAAAATATCGGTAGGATTATTCAGTCCATGACCTTGGAAGAAAAGGCCCAAATGCTTGTGGGGGCCATTGACGGCACGGGATATGAGGGCGTTCCCTCGGCAACGGGAGAAGCGTCTGTGGGGCAGAGAGTCCCCGGTGCCGCCGGACAGACCAATGCCATTACCCGCCTGGGCATCCCTGCGACCGTTGTGGCCGACGGTCCTGCGGGACTCAGGATGATGCCCATCCGTCCCGGAGACAACTCAACGTATTATTGTACTGGATTTCCGGTGGAGATTCTGCTGGCATCAACGTGGAATACACCGCTCCTGGAAGAGGTGGGACACGCGATGGGAAATGATGTGCTGGAATACGGTGTGGACCTGATTCTGGGACCGGCTACCAATATAATGCGCAATCCCCTCTGCGGGCGCAATTTCGAATATTTCTCGGAAGATCCGCTCCTTGCCGGCAAAATGTCCGCGGCCATGATCCGCGGCATCCAGTCCCGGGGCGTAGGCACTTCCCTCAAACATTTTGCGGCCAACAACCAGGAGACCAACCGCCTGTACAACGACGCCAGGGTAAGCGTCCGTGCCCTCCGGGAGATTTACCTGAAACCCTTTGAGATAGCCGTGAAGGAGTCCCAGCCGTGGTCCTTCATGTCCTCCTACAACAAAATCAACGGCGTTTATACGCAGGAAAGCCATGACCTCCTTACCCGCATTCTCCGTGACGACTGGGGCTTCAAGGGCTATGTGATGACTGACTGGACCGGCCTTCGCAACACCCCCGCCCAGGTACATGCAGGAAATGACCTCATGATGCCGGGGAAGAAGGAGCAGATAGACCACATTGTAGAGGCTGTGCGCAGCGGAGAGCTCTCCGAGGCCGATGTCAACCGCAATGTCCGGCGCATCCTGGAATACATTGTCAAGACCCCTTCGTTCCGGGGATACCCATACTCCAATCATCCTGATTTTGAGACGAATGCGACGGTTTCTCGCCGGGCCGCCGAGGAGGGCATCGTACTGCTGAAAAACGAGGAGAACACTCTTCCTCTGGCGAAGCCCAGCAACATCGCCTTCTTCGGCGTCCATTCCTATCGCTTCATCCATGACGGCTTTGGGAGTGGACATGTGAGCACGCCCTACGTGGTGAATATGCTGCAAGGCATGGAGGATAACGGGTTTACCTGTAATGAGAAGCTCAAAACCTTCTATGACCACCTCATTGCCATGAAGGATGCCGAGTTCAAATTCTCTCCCATCAGCGGAGTTCCCATCCTGGAAACCATCGGCATTGGCGCTCATCTGGAAGATGTCTCATTGGAGGCCTATGCCTACCCAACCATTGCTGAAGAATCGGATATGGCCGTCATCACCATCGGCCGCAAGCCCGGAGAGGCGTTTGACCGGAATGTGGAGGGAGACTTCAACCTCACGGAGACAGAATCGGCCATGATAAAGGATGTCTGCACGGCCTTCCACACCAGGGGCAAGAAGGTGATTGTGATTCTGAATGTGGGTGGCGTTGTGGAGACAGCCTCCTGGAAAGACCTTCCGGATGCCATCGTCCTGGCCTGGATGCCCGGGCAGGAAGGAGGGCATGCCGTTGCAGATGTCCTCACCGGAAAAGTCAACCCCTCCGGTCATCTCCCGGCCACTTTCCCGCTCCGCTATACCGATGTTCCCGGTGCCGATAATTTCCCTGCCACCTACGGGAAAGACTATAGCGACGGCATGAACGGACTGTCCGTGGTCCGTGCCAACAAGCCCGGAAACCCGGAGGAAAAGAATGTGGGGTACACGGATTATGAGGAAGGTATCTATGTGGGATACAGGTGCTTCCAGACAAAGGGAGCCTCTGTTTCTTACCCCTTCGGCTATGGCCTCAGCTACACCACGTTTGCGTATGAGAATGCCGCTGTTTCCCGTAAAGGCAATACTTATACGGCAACTGTAACAGTCAGAAATACCGGTTCCGTTTCCGGAAAAGAAGTGGTCCAGCTCTATGTGAGTGCCCCTGCCGGGAAACTGGATAAACCCTGCATAGAACTGAAAGCCTTTGCTA
>JAIKYL010000199.1 GCA_024683255.1 Bacteroidales bacterium
CCTGCAGGCGAACGGCGTCTTCTGACGCCGAGTCCCTCCCCCGAGGGGAGGGATTTAGGGAGGGGGTAACGTGGGCGGACGGAGTCCCTTCACCCGAAAACGAAAAGCGCCTGGCAATAGCCAGGCAAGCTTTCGTGCGGGGTTGTTAACAAAATTCTAACCATTTTTGAGGACTTTAATATGGTGTATCTATTTGGTGTACAGACGATTGGTGTTTTTAAAAAATATTAAGAAGGGATACGGATTATTATTCTTGCTTCTACAGTAAAGAATGGCTATCTTCGTAGAAAATGAAGTGAGTTATGGGAAATAAAGAAGCGCTCCAGTTATTCGGAGAGAAGAGAATCAGAACAGCCTGGAATCAGGAGGAGGAGAAATGGTATTTCTCTATTGTGGATGTATGCGAGGTCCTGACAGATAGTAAAGACTATCTGACGGCTAGGAAGTACTGGAACAAACTCAAACAGAGGCTAGTTGAGGAAGGAAATGAAACGGTGACAAATTGTCACCAGTTGAAATTGCGCGCTGCAGATGGCAAGATGCGCCAGACGGATGTTGCTGACCAGCAGCAACTTTTCCGTCTTATCCAGTCTATTCCATCTCCCAAGGCAGAACCTTTCAAACAGTGGATTGCCAGAGTCGCCAGCGAGCGCATCGATGAGATTCAGGATCCTGAGTTGGCCATACTTCGTGGTGCCGAATATTATAGGGCAAAAGGTTATTCTGAGGGATGGATCAACCAGCGCCTTCAATCGATCCGGATGCGGAAAGAACTGACCGATGAATGGAAGGCTCGCGGCATCCAGAAGGAAAAAGAGTATGCCATTCTCACAAACGAAATGACCGTGGCATGGAGCGGCTTGACCGTCCGGGAATACAAAGACCTAAAGGGTCTGAAGAAGGAAAACCTTCGGGACAATATGACCGACATTGAACTGGTTCTGAACATGCTGGCCGAGGTCTCCACCAAGCCATATCGCAGGCTCGTCAACCAGAGACCTTCTCGGAAAGCAAGCAGATAGCTAGGGAGGGAGGCAACATTGCAGGCGATGCCCGTGAAAACATTGAAAAACGAGTGGGTGGCACAATAATCTCTTCCCTAAACGCCAAGGATAAACCCGCTCTGGACACCGGTACAAACACCCCTGAAATCCAATAGCCAGGAAGACTTCGAAACTGCGTGTGTCTGATGCTTTTTTTAAATAATCCAGCAAACCGTACAGCATAGCATTATAGCTTAATCTATATATCGGCAAGTTTTGGCGAAATAGTAGCCGACTGAGGTGCGAATATGTAAAGTTTATTTTGATAATTGTAAAGTTTGCATTACATTTGCAAAAAAGATGATGCTATGAACAAGACGTCCTACCTTCTTCCTCATTCCTTTCAGCGTATCGGATGGGGACTATTAATTGCCTGCCCCCTTCTGCTGGTACTCAATTTATGGATTTTCAATGGGCTCAAGCTTATCCCACAGTCTTATAGCCAGTTTGGCATACTGGTCCTTTATATTACCGCTGCCTTATCTGCCCTGTTCGTGGGGTTGTCAGAAGAAAAGCAGGAAGACGAATTCATTCAGACACTCCGTCTCCGTTCCATTGCCAATACGGCTTGGATATGCTTTATTCTGATGATAATATCGGCCCTTGTGGTGGATGTGTGCGAGGCATTCAGAATCTCAGGGACGATGGTCCTTTGGCATTATTACAGGTTGTTCGGAAGTATAATCTTCGCTTTCTTTGTCTATATCGTCATTTTCCGTTTCAGACTTTATAAGTATCGGAAGGAGGCTAGCCATGAAGAATAACATTCGAGTGGAACGAGCCCGGCTGAAAATCTCTCAGCAGCAATTAGCCGACGCCATCGGCGTAACGCGCCAGACCATCTATGCGATTGAAAATGACATCTTTATTCCTTCTACGGAACTGGCTCTGCGAATGTCGGCCTATTTTGGAAAGACGGTTAACGAATTATTTTCGCTCTAAAGATGAAAGTCTTATTCTCTAAGATTACCTTTTTGGCGGTCTGGGTTCTGTGTTTGTGGCTCACCTGTAGTTGTGTTTTTACTTTGGGATCCACTGGGCTCGGACTATAATGGGCTATACGACATCGAAGAAGAACAAGAGTCGGAGCGAAGCGATTGAGCCGAAGGCGAACAGGCGGCTTCTGCCGCCAGCCCCTTCCCCGAGGGAAGGGGTTTGGGGATGGGGTAACGTGGAGAACTTGGTCCCTTCACACGCCAAGAGCAGGCCAGCCGGCCTGCTCTTGTGCGGGTGAAGGGACTCGAACCCATACGCCTTTTGGGCACCAGATCCTAAGTCTGGGTTGTCTACCAATTCCAACACACCCGCATTGGGACTGCAAAGATACGTCTTTAATTCTCAAGAAAAAAGAGGGAAGAAGGTTATTAATAAATTTTATTAACTTTGCAGCCACGAACAGAATGCAGTAATGGCAACAATTACTATAATAGGAATCGGCCAGATGGGTTCCGCCCTGGCTTTTGTGGCGGCAGAAAACGGCAACGAGGTGCGCCTGGTGGGCACTCCCGTGGACAAAAAGGTGGTAGATGCGTGCAGGAAGGACGGCCGTCATCCCAAACTGGACACGCCTTATCCTGCCGGAGTGCAGTATTTCTACTGCGAACATTGGCAGGAGGCAGTTAAAGGGGCCGATTTTGTGATAGGAGCCATTTCCTCCTACGGCGTGGCCTGGTTCCTCAAGGACATCCTCCGGAAGATGGATCCCTCCCAGCCGGTGCTGTCGGCCGCAAAAGGCCTGATGGACCAGCCCGACGGTTCCTTGATCTCCTACCCCGCCTATTGGGAACGGGAGCTCCGCAAATGCGGCATCCAGCGGGACATCTATGCGCTGGGAGGCCCCGGAACGGCCGATGGGATTATCCACCACGACCCCACCCAGGTGGTTCTCTGCGGCAAGGATCCGGCTATCCTAACGCAGATGAAAAAGGCCCTGCACACCTCCTGGTTCCAGATTTCCCTTACGCATGACGCCATCGGCCTGGAAAGTGCGGTGGCCATCAAGAATGCCTATGCGCTGGGCATTGCCATGGCACTGGGTTTCGCGCATCGCCGGGATCCCCGGGAGGAGAACTCCCATGTCAATTCCCAGGCTGCCGTCTTCTATCAGGCCGCCAAGGAGATGATCCGCATCCTCACCCTCCAAAAGGCCGATTTTGACAGCGCCCTGGTTGGCCTGGGAGACCTTTTTGTAACGGCAACCGGCGCCAGGACCCGGAAACTGGGCATCCTGCTGGGCGAGGGGAAAAGCATGGAAGAAGCGCAGGAGATCCTGGGCAGCATGACGCTGGAATCCCTGGTGATTGCCCGCCGGCTGCAAAACGCCCTCTCCATCCAGGCCCGGAAAGGTCTGGTGAAACCGGAGGATTTCCCTCTGCTGCAATTTGTTACGAATATCCTGGACGGGAAGCCTGTGGCAGATCTCCCCTGGGACCGTTTTTCCTTCGAAAACCTTTAACGCCTGGCCCGCTGGTACTCGCTGTCCAGGGGAAGTTTGTTGTAGGTGGGAGTGGCAACGGCCGCGGGTTCATAGCCATCGGCCCGGCCGAAGACGGTGAAGTCTATGATTCCCAGCGGGGATTCCCTGGGCCAGTCCGTAACGGTGAGGCGTACAAAGCGGGCGCGGACGGCCGGGAAGTCATCGTAGAACGTGTCACGAGGCGTTTCATTCCCCGTCTTGTCCAGCACCACGGTATAGTTTTCCCCATCCATAGACACCTCCAGCCGGTATTTGTATACCGGAAGGGCGCCGCCGCCAAAGCCGAAGCCGCGACGGCCGCCGCCCCCGAACAGGACACGCATCCCGTCCACGGAGAAAAGCTGCACCACATCGAAGCGGGTGGCCGGGGACAGCTCCACGGTGAGCTGGGGCGCCGGGTCATCGGCCGATGGACGCCAGAGGGTGCCGCTGTAATTGTCCACCGCATAGGCCGCCGGATAGCCGGGCTCCTGGGAAGAGGCCTTTGAGAGGGCGTTCATCGCATTCATCTTGTTGATGGTCACAGGGATGGAGCGTTCACGGGCGGCAGCGCCAGGTGCAGTCTGAGGGGAATCCGTCACCGTCACGGACATGAGGCCGTCCTCATCGAAACAGACCTTGTCCATGCCTATACGGCGGCCTCCCGGCGGATTGGACAGGACGATGGTATAGAACTGCCACCACTCCCCGTCCGGCCCCTGCACAATAGAGCCGTGAGCCGTTCCGGTAACCAGGCCTTCCGTCTTGCGGAGCAGCGGATTGTTGGCCGCATAGGTATAAGGACCCAGCGGCGAGGTGGAGGTATAATACCCTTCGGCATAAGTCTTCCATTGGGTCCCGGAAGCCGAATATTCCAGATAGTATATGCCGTTCCGCTTGATGACCCACGGACCTTCAATCCACGCAACGCCCGGATACTCATTCATTTCCCCATAGCGTTCCCATGCATGCATGGGATTGAAGCCAAAC
>JAIKYL010000006.1 GCA_024683255.1 Bacteroidales bacterium
AATGGTGAAACCGGCGGGCACAGGCATGCCCAGGAGGTTCATCTCCGCCAGGTTGGCGCCCTTGCCACCCAGCAATTCTCTCATCTTGCCATCGCCCTCGGCGTGCTTTCCGCCAAAGCGATAGACCCTTTTCTTGATTTCATTCATAAAAGGACAGGTTTATAAATATATTTAATAATCTATCAGATATAACTTGCAAATTTAACAATAATTTCGCGAAAACATGAAAAAAAATTAGGGTGCACCGCGAAGTGCACCCCAACATTCTTTTGAGCGCTGAGCCTACAGCTCCCAGGCCAGGGCGGAGGCGCCCAGAATGGCCGCATCGGACTCCTTGAGCTGGGAATACACCAGCTTCACCTTGCCGCGCCACAGGGCCAGGACATTCTCGTCCATGGCCCTCTGGATGGGCTCCGTGAGGAATTCCTTGGCACGGGCCAGGCCGCCGAAGAGCACGATGGCTTCCGGAGCGGAGAACTCGATGAAATCGGCCAGCTTCTCGCCCAGGATACGTCCCGTGTACTCGAAGATCTTGATGGCCAGCTTGTCTCCTTCCTTGGCTGCTTCGTAAACGTCCTTGGAGGAAATCTTGTCCAGGCTGCGGAGCAGGGACGGTTCGTCCGTCATCTCCAGCCACTCGCGGGCAGTGCGGGCAACGCCGATGGCGCTGGCATAAGCTTCCAGGCAGCCGGTTTTTCCGCAACCGCAGGCACGGCCGTTGTGCCGGACGGCGCAGGTGTGGCCCAGTTCGCCGGCAAAGCCGTCGTGGCCGTATACCACCTTTCCGTCAATCACAATACCGGAGCCCACGCCGGTGCCCAGGGTGATCATGATGAAGTTCTTCATACCACGGGCGGCGCCATACGTCATTTCTCCCACGGCGGCGGCGTTGGCGTCGTTGGTGAGGGAAACGGGGATGCCGTTCATCTGCTCGCTAAGGAGCTTGGCGAATTCCACCTTGTGGTGCCCCCACTTGAGGTTGGGAGCGTTCTCGATGGTGCCGGTATAATAGTTTCCGTTGGGCGCACCCACGCCGATACCGCGGATGCAGCCTTCGGCCTTGGCCTCCGCCACGATGCGGTTGAGGGCTTCGGCCAGCTCCGCGATGAAGGGCTCCACTTCCTCATAGGTATCCGTGCGGATAACGGTCTGTGCTACGACGGTACCGCGGGCGTCCACGACCCCGCACTTGGTGGTCTGGCCACCAACATCTATACCAATAACTAAATCTTGTGCCATATTTATCTGATTAATCTACAGGGATGTCTTTGTTCACATTCTTGGAGCCGATGACGGCGTAGAAGAGCAAGTAGGCCAGCATGGCCACCACCAGCCAGTAGCTGTTCATATAGCCGGCGGCTTTGGCGATGAATTCCTGGATGAACGGCATGATGCCGCCGCCCACCACCAGCATCATGAAGATGCCGGAAGCGGCCTCCGTATACTTGCCCAGGCCTTCCACGGCCAGGTTGAAGATGGCGCCCCACATAACGGAAGTGCACAGGCCGCACAGCACCAGCAGCAGGCAGCTGAGCGGTACGCGGAACATGGCGAAACCGTCGGCGGCGCTGTAACCGGGCATATTCACGGTTACGGACTTGGGCACGAAGATGGCTACGAGTACCAGCACGATGGCCACGGCGCTTACCACCGTCATCTGGGTGCGGGTGCTCACCTTGCCGGAAATGAGGGTGCTGGAGAAGCGGCCGATCATCATGAGCAGCCAGTAAACGGCAGCGATGGCTCCGCCGATGGCCGCACCGTTGGTGAGGATGCCGGCGCCCCGCTCGGAGGCATCGGCCAGATAGAAGTTCACCTGGGAGGGAATGCCGATTTCGATACCCACATAGAAGAAGATGGCCACGGCACCCATCACGAAGTGGCGGAAGTTCCAGGCGCTGTGCTCATAGACCTTGGCATTGCGCTCCTGGGCGGGTTCCGGGATGGTGAGGAAGGAAATGATGATGAAAGCCACGGCAAATACGCCCATGGCGATGAACAGCAGCGGAGCCACGTCCGACATGGAGGTGGAGGAAGTAACGGTGCCCACCAGCACGCCCACCAGCAGCGGGGTGAGGGTTCCGGTGAGGGAATTGAGGGTGCCGCCGATCTGGATGAACTGGTTGCCGCGGTTGCCGCCGCCGCCCAGGATGTTGAGCATGGGGTTCACCACGGTGTTGAGCATGCACACGCAGAAGCCGCACACGAATGCGCCCAGCAGATACACATAGATGGCGCTGCCGCCCAGGAAGGAACGGCTGGAGAGCCACTGGATTACAATACCCACGAAGCCCGTTGCAAGGGCGATGAGGGTGGTTTTCTTGTAACCCACCTTGATGAGCATCTTGCCGGCAGGGATACCCATGAACAGGTATGCGGCGAAGTTCATGAGGTTACCGGCCATCTTGGACCATTCGTACTGATTGCCCCAGATGACGCCGAAGGGAGCCGCCATGTTGGTCACGAAGGAGATCATGGCAAAGATGAAGCACATCGTGATGACGGCAACCAGGTTTACACTTTTGTTGGTTTTAGACATTTTGTGTTTGTTTATTAGTTTATATGAATTATTGCTTATCGGCATTAAGTTTTCAAATATAGTCATTTTTTCCGAAAGTGGGTAAAAGGCCTGCAAAGAAATCGGCGGCCCGGAACATCCGGACCACCGATTGAACATTCGATTGAAAAATAATGGCTCTTAGTAGCGGAGCGTGGCTTTTACGGGGTAATGGTCGGAAACGTAAGGGGCGCCTTCGTAAGGCTGGCGGATTACTTCAAACTTTGTGCAGCCCCGGAAGCCGGAATAGAACACATAGTCGATGGGCGGGGTGCCGGAAACCTTGCCCCAGTCGTGCCAGGTGAGGTCGTTGTCCGTTTCCGGAGCCGTCTCCCGGGCGTCTTCCATAAGTTCCCGGAGCTCCTTGAGGCAAGGGTCCACCGGATACACGTTCATGTCTCCGGTGAGGACCATCGGCCAGTGAGCCGAATTCATGGCCTTGATGCGCTCCACAATGAGCAGCAGGCCTCTCCTTCTGGCTTCCTTCCCCACATGGTCCAGGTGGGTATTCACAAAGTAGAACTTACGCTTGGCGGCCTTGTCCCTGAGGAGGGTCCAGGTGGCTGTCCGGCGGCAGGCCGCATCCCAGCCTATGGAAGGGATTTCCGGCGTGTCCGAAAGCCAGTAGGTTCCCCATTCCAGCAGCTCAATCCGTTCCGTGTCATAGAAGACGGCCATGTGCTCTCCTTCGCTCACACCGTCTTCCCGGCCCACCCCCACATACTCATAGCCAGGGCAGTTCTCCTTGAAGTATTCCAGCTGGAAATCCAGCGCCTCCTGCACACCAAACACGGCCGGATGCTGGTCCCGGATCATGGCACAGGCGGCGTCCCGGCGGTTGGGCCACACGTTGTCACCGTCCTGGGCGGTACCGTAACGGACATTGAAAGACATAACCGGAAGCTTCCCGGTACAGGAAACAGCCAAAAGCGCCAGCGCAAGAGCGGCCAGAAGTCTTGATTTCATGCTGTTGGGGGGTTAATTCTCCGCTAAGATAATCACATCCCTTCAAAAATGCAACAATCAGGGCCGCCAACCGGCAATGTCCTCCGGGGAAAAGTCGTAAGTGAGGGGACGGCCGTAGACTTTTTCGTAGCAGCGGACCTTGGCCTCATAATCGGCCTGGCAAAGATTGTAGCTATTCTCGCGGTCCGTCTTGGCGGGGTTCGGATAAAGCGGGTCCAGAATGTGGAGCACCATTTTTACGTCGTGAAAGCCCGGCGCTACCGTTTCCGGAAGGTCCTGCAGCTCCGTGAAGAGCGGAATCACCGGCACTTGGAACTGGCTGGCGAAGAGGAAAGCACCGCGTTTTCCGGGACGCGGTTTTCGGTAGTTGAACCACATTTCCTGTTCCGGATAAATGAGGATAAATCGGCCTTTGTCAAGCGTTTCCTGCATCTGTTCCCGGAAGGCGCCGCTCATGTAGGAGGGTTCCGGAATTATGGGAATCACGTCAATGTTCCGGAGCACAAAGCCGTTCAGCCCCGGCATCACGAAGTTGGTTCCCTGACTCACGGCCCAAAGCCTGCCTCGGCCTGCCTGTTTGGTCATCACGCGGATTACGCCGTTGTCAAAGGGGTTGAAATGGTTGGCCGTGAGGAAGGCCGGGCCTTTGAGAGCCTCCAGCTTCTCCATGCCCACAATCTCATTTACTCCGTTGGAGTAGCGGCGGATCCAGTTGTCCACGATGGCGCGCGCCGCCAGGTTCTTGCATTTAAAAGCCAGGGTATGCCGCTTTTGGACATACCCCAGGATGTTTTCTTTGAGGGCCGATGGATCCCACTCCGGGTCATAAGGCTCGGTCTTGTCGTTGAATCGGCCTTCGGCGGCTGCCTGTTGGATGTTCCGGATGGCCTCCTCGCGTCCGGGCGTCACTAGGAGCATAGGCGCAGCTCTTTCCGGCTGGAGATAAGGGACTTGAAAGAAACCGGAGCTGCAGTGAGCTCCACGGCCATCTTGATGAGGCCGTCAATGCCCTTCTTATAGCGCTCTACGGCTTCCGAATCTTCCAGAAAAGCCATCTGCCGACGGCGGATGGTGGCATAATAGCCGCTCCGGCGGGCGTATTTCCAGAACACGTCGTCGTAAGGGACAGATTCGTTGAGCCAGGGTTTGGCGCTGAGGTTGAAATGGATGATCTGCGGGTCCTCCAGGAAGGAGATGCGTTCGGAGGGCATGGCGTCCCAGGTGGGATCCAGGTAATGGATGGAGTCCCAGCACAGGACGTTCAGGTAATCCTGGTCCGGGGCTACGGTCTCCAGGCCGTATTTGCCCAGCCAGTCCAGGAACCGGCCGGCCAGGTCCACTTCCCGCAGGCGGCGCATATTAAGGAGCAGCACGCCGGAGTTCACATAGTTCCGGTGATCCACGCCCACATATTCATCTATATAGCGCATGAACGGAGCAATGTGCTGGATGGAATAGTCGGCGCAGGCGCCCACCAAGTTGTTTCCCAGCGGCTCCTCCCACAGACGGGAGATGTCTCCGGGCACCACGATGTCCGAATCCAGGTAAATAGCCTTGTCGTACTGCGGGAACAGGGCCGGAATGAAAAGGCGGAAGTAAATGGTGAGGGAAGAGAAGGCGCCAAAACGGTGGCTGCTAAGCTTTCCCCCGGCATCCAGAGTGCTAAGTTTACCGCTTAGGGAAACAAAGCGGATCTGGAAGTTCTCACTGTCGAAGACGCTCAGTTTCCGCCGGTTTTCGGCCGAAATGTCATCGTTCAGGATATGGATACGATAGGTATAACGCGGCGAGGCGTTCTCCTTGATGGAATTCAAAGCTACGGCCAGGAAGGGTGCATAAGCGTCGTTGACCGAAAAGAAAATAGGAATCGTTTGCATGGTTTCTTGTTTTTCTCGATGCAAAGTTACCAAAGACCGTCCACCCGGGAAAAGAAATGTCATTGGGACGAGTGAAAAGTGATAAAAAGGCCGATTTTAGGGATAAAAGTGCAATTTTTGGGACGAATGAAAAATAATGTGTATATTTGTCACATTAAATCCGTGACCGATGAAAACCATCTCCCGCAGCTTCTACAGCATGCCGGTTAACTGCCTTTTCTTTGTGGTGGTTCCCCTTTTCTATTTCCTTTTCGTGCTGGCGTATGATCCGTTTGACATTTCGGAGTTCCTGGCAGTGGGTAAAGAAAAGTTTACGCTTAACCTAATTCTCACCACACTTATACTGCTGGGTGTGCTGACGATCTCCCGCATGCTGCTGTTCATTCTTAGGCGTATCATAGATCTCAACTGGTCGCTCTACATAGTCTGGTGCGTAGGAGAAGTGGTGTTTGCGGGTCTCATGTTCTCCATCCTGCTGGGTATCGGCTGGGCTGGCGTGCATCCGTACCTTTGGGTAATGACCCGCTGCATCCTCATGCTGGCAGGTATCCTGGTGTTCCCGTATGCCATCATTTCCATGGCCGTCCAGCTATACATCCTTAACAAACGGGCCAAGGGACCCGTGGTGGACGAAAAGACCCTCATCCGCTTCCACGACGAGCAGAAACGCCTTAAACTCATTGTGTCATCGGAAGCCGTGCTGTACATTGAAGCGGAAGAAAACTACGTACACATTGTACACCTGGACAACGGTCGGGTAAGGGACTTCCCCCTCCGCTCCTCCATGCGCGCGCTGGAGGAAATGCTCTCCCGTCACGGTCTAATACGCTGCCACCGCTCCTACTTTATCAACGCCGCCCACGTGGATCTGGTGCGAAAGGACGCCAACGGCTTCGCCCTGGCCCAGCTGGACCACGACGGCCTCAAACCCATCCCCGTCTCCAAACGCTACTACGAGTCCGTTACCGCTTTGCTTTAGAACGGCACTATCTGCAGTCTAAGTCAGTAGTGACAATCTTGGTCAAGAAAAACGGCCAAAACGTGACTTAGGTCGTCGCTGATGGACGTTGGGGCAGAAATAAGCTACATTATCACCACTCCGCCGTTGCAGGGGATGCGGACTTTGAGGCTGCGGTCCTTTTTGAGGTTTTGCTGCTTGCAGGAGCCCTGGAGGGCATCGTCATCGGCATAGACTGTAACGGCCGATGAGCCCATGAATGACAGATCCAGCTTCACTTCCAGCGGCTCTTCCTGGGCGTTGATGCCGGCCACGTACCAGCGGTTACCGCAGCGGCGGGCCAGGATGGCGTATTTGCCCGGATAGCCGTCCAGGAAACGGACCTCATCCCAAAGGGTGGGAACGTCTTTCATGAAATCCACGGCCCAGGCGGGAGCGTCCGTAAGATTCTCCGGGCTCATGGCAAAGTGCTGCACGGGGCTCTGGAAGAGGATGGCCGTTGCCAGGGCGAAGACGTCCGATGTGCAGCGACGGGACCCGCGGCGGGACAGGTCGTTGTTCACATTGTACACCTTATTGAGCGTGCTGCCACCAAAGTCCATGGCCGCCACGGTGTTGCGGATGAAGGGGTGCATGGAAGCCTGCTGGGCCTCCGTGTCGCAGCGATGCTGGGAGAAGTTCAGGTTCTCGCTGGCCAGCACAGCCTCGGCCGATGCAAAGTTGGGATACATCCTTTCCCAGCCGCGCGGCAGGGTGCAGCCGTGGAAGACGCACTGCAGGCCGAAATCGTTGGCATCGGCCAGGATTTCCTCATAAAGCTGCATGGTCACCTGCTTGTCGGAACCAAAGAAGTCCACCTTGATGCCTTTCACACCCAGATCCCTCAGCCAGGCCATTTCCTTGCGGCGGGCGATGAGGTTGTTCAT
>JAIKYL010000129.1 GCA_024683255.1 Bacteroidales bacterium
CACACCTTGCTCCACCCTGCGGAACAGCTTGTCTTCGGGAATGACCACTTCACAGTCGGCGGTCTTTAGCGGCATGCGGGAACCATCGGAATAGACGGCTTCCACGAAGGTGCCTTCCGGGGAAAGGACGATATTGCGGGCGCCGCCGATCAGGAAGGCGTTCACCTGGGCTTCGATGCCGGTGAGCTTGGCGTCCACGGCGGGCTTGTCCAGGACGATGATGTAGGATTCCTCGGTCACGATGCCCATCTGGAGGTCGGCGCTGTCCACGGTGATGCCTCTATACTCCTGGAAGTGCGTCTCGCCGTTGGCGTAAGTGACGTTGTAGCGGATGTTGGCGGTGTTGTCGCCGTTGTTGGTAACGGTGATGCTCACGGCCGACATATTCTGGTTGGCGGCAAAGATGTCAAAGTTCCAGTCGCTTTCCAGCGTGGCGGTGCCATAGCCGTCACCCCAGCCGAAGCTGTCCTGGCGCACTACGGCGTATTCGTTGAGGGCGGCTCCGCGCAGGATGGTGCACGGGCTGTGCCAGTTCTCCAGGTTGTCGGAGTAAACGAAGAGATGGACGGTAACGCTTTCGCCGGCGGGAACGGGTTTGTCGGCGCTCAGGAAAGTGCTCCACCAGGCATTGCTGAAGTCGGGGGCGCCGATGGCTTCGATACCCATCTTCACGGTCACAGGGCAGGTGGTCTTGACGCCGGAGAACTCAATCTCCACGTCCTGGGTGCCGGCAACGGGCTGCACCTGGCCGAATACCAGGGCGGAGTTGTCCAGTACCATGGTGGAGCCGTCCGACTTGGTGCCGGTCACTTCCAGGCCCTGGGTAAAGAACGGAACGGGCTGGTCATACAGATAGTAAGTGGTGGTGACAGGCAGCTTGGTGACGGCGATGGAAGCGAAGTCGGTTACCTCAAAGTTATAATAGGCGGCAACCGGGTCTCCGGCCTTGCCCAGCTTGGTCTTGGCGTAGGATACCACTACAGTCTTGGTGCCGGTGGTGGTCATGTCGGGCTCAATGATATAGAGTTCTTCCTTGGGAACCACGGCGCTGAAGCCATCCTCGAACACGGCGGTGGCAACGGTGCCGCCCCAGTAGTCTTCCTCACCCAGCGCTATGGCAGCGGGGGTGTTGGACAGCTGCAGTTCCATCAGCGGGAAGTCCGGAATCTCGGCAATCTCGGAAGGAACCAGGTAGGCCTTCTTGATATTGAAATGGCTGCCGTCGGCAATGAGGAATAGGTTGATGTCGTCTACGGCCGATACCTTCTGGTTGTATTTCTCAACGATGGTGAAGCCGTCCGTGGCCACATTCTTCACTTCCAGGTAGGCTGCGCCGGCGCGGGCGTGGTCCAGGGTGAGGGTAACATAGGCACCCTGCATCTTCTCGCGGAATTCGTCCCAGTTCACTTCGCCGCCGCCATAGTCGAATTCAATCACGGCGTTGTTGTAGTCGGCATTGCCCCAGCCGTACCAGTCGGAGCGGAGCACAAAATATTCGGTATAACCGTCGGTGTCGCGTTCCCCAAGGGCTACGCAGGCGTTCCAGTTGTTCCAGTTGTTGGCGCCGGAACCGAAGTTTTCAAACTCCAGGACCAGTTTCTTGCCGGAGGGCACACTGAAATACTGGCTGAATTCAGTCCACCAGCCGGCACTGTTGTCTTCAGCGCCAACCAGGGATACCGTGATGGGGATTTCGGTGTACTCGTCGGACTGCTTGGCAGCCTGTTCCGCCTGATACTCCGCAATCTTTCCGGCCAGGTCGTCCGGAGGAGTCACGGAATAGGGCTCCAGGCCGGTACACCCTGCCGATACCACTGCCGCAAAGGCAGCTGCGCAAAGCGCTTTCAGCATCAATTGAAGGGTTTTCATGTTACGTTGGTTAGTTAGTTAATATAATGTATTATCATTTTTTATAGGGAAACCACCGGCCACCCGTCCCCGCCCCAGCGGATGGGGCGCGTGAGCAGGTGGGAGTTGTAGTTCATTTCCTTGTCGTAGCCGTGGAAAAAGAGCTGGTCGCCCTCTTCCGTGGGGACCACGGCGCAGTGTCCCACGCCGGGATAGCGCTCGTTGCCCACCAGCACGGGCGTTCCGCCGCCTTCCATCAGGGCGATGCCGTCCTTGTCCACGTAGGGGCCGGTAACCTGCCGGCTGCGTCCCGCCACCACCTTGTAGGTGCTTTTGGCGCCGCGGCAGCAGAGGTCATAGCTCACGAATAAATAAT
>JAIKYL010000151.1 GCA_024683255.1 Bacteroidales bacterium
GAAACTCACCGCCGACGGCATTATCTACAACAAGCGCGGCATCGGCTATTGCGTGGCCCCCGATGCCCGGAATCAGATCCTGGACGTACAGCGCAGGGAATTCCTGGAAAAGGACGTTCCCGCCATCTGCAAACGCCTGGAACTATTGGGCCTCAATGCAAGTGTATTTAACAAATAAACCTGACAGTTATGAAAAAAGTATTGATTATCGGCGGCCTCCTGGCTTTACTCCCTCTGGCCAGCAGCTGTATCGTCAATGTGAACGGCAATGGCAAGTCGGTCCGCTGCAAGGGTCCTGTGGTTACCCGGAATCTGGAACTTTCCGACTTCGACAGCATCACCCTGAACGGTTCCTGCGACATAGACCTGGTGCAGCAGAACGGTTTCCTTGTGAGCGTGAAAGCCAATGAAGAAGTGTTCGAACACATCAATTTCCATGTGGAGAACGGCACCCTGATGCTTGAGACAAAGGATAATGTGAATATCTTAGCCGAAGAGTACACTGTCACCATCGGCCTGCCTGTCCTGAATGACTTTGTAGTGAACGGGGCGGGAGATGTGGACCTCAAGAATGGCTATTCCTACGCCGGACCTCTTAAGATTGTGGTGAACGGTGCCGGTGATATGGACTTCACGGGCGTACAGGTGCCCGACCTCTCCATCATCGTGAACGGCGCGGGCGACATTGACGCCAACGACCTGAACGTGAAGATGCTCAATATCGACGTTCACGGCGCCGGCGACGCCAGGGTGTCCGGAAAGGCCAGCCGTGCCGAGCTCTCCGTTTCCGGCGTGGGTGATATCGATGCCCGTGCCCTGGACTGCGACGACATCCAGACCAGCAAGAGCGGTGTAGCCTCCATCCGAACCAAATAGTTGTTAGTTATACATAAATGAATTGCCACTCCAGCCGTGAGGTTAGAGTGGCAATCTGTTTACGTATTATCGCATCTACCAGCCCAGTACGTAGGCGAAGATGAGCGGAGCCACGATGGTGGCGTCGCTTTCTACGATGAAACGGGGGGTGTCCGGAGCCAGCTTGCCCCAGGTGATCTTCTCGTTGGGCACGGCGCCGGAGTAAGAGCCGTAGCTGGTGGTGGAGTCGCTGATCTGGCAGAAATAGGCCCACAGCGGGGTGCCTTCCCAGCCCAGGTCCTGCTCCATCATGGGAACGCAGCAGATGGGGAAGTCGCCGGCGGTGCCGCCGCCAATCTGGAAGAAGCCCACGCCGGGGGCGTTCTTCTTGTACCAGTCCACCAGGAACATCATCACTTCCACACCCTGGATTACCATGTGCGGATCGTATTCTCCGCGGATTACATGGGCGGTGAAGATATTACCCGTGGTGCAGTCTTCCCAGGCCGGGCAGATGATGGGGATGTTCTTTTCGCAGGCGGCTACAACCCAGCTGTCCTTGGGATCGATCTCGTAGTACTGCTTGAGGACTCCGCTGCGGATCATCTGATAGATGAACTCGTAGGGGAGATAGCGCTTGCCTTCGGCTTTGGCCTTGTCCCAGACCTCTACCAGGTGCTTCTCCAGACGGCGGAAAGCTTCCTCTTCCGGGATGCAGGTGTCCGTAACACGGTTGTAGTGGTTGTCAAGAAGCTCCTGCTCCTGCTGGGGAGTGAGGTCGCGGTAGCCGGGAACACGATAATAGTGGCTGTGGGCCACCAGGTTCATGATGTCTTCCTCCAGGTTGTTGGCGCTGCAGCAGACGAAGGCGATTTTGTCCTGACGGATCATCTCGGCCAGGGACAGGCCGATTTCTGCGGTACTCATGGCACCGGCCATGGCCAGGAACATCTTGCCACCCTTGTTGAGGAGGTCTTCATAGGCTTTTGCAGCGTCTACCAGGGCTGCGGAATTGAAGTGACGGTAGTTGTGAAGGATAAATTGAGAAATAGGTCCCTTTTCCATTTTAGTATAGTTTAGTATCGATATTACTCACAAGTGATGCAAAATTAGGAAAAAACTATGAGAAACACTATCTTTGCATAATATTTTTAACTGTTATGAATCTCTTTCCGGATCTAGAGAAAGTATATACGCGGGATAAGCTCAATGCCCGGGACGCCCAGCGCCTGGCAGAGTTCATCGCCTGGGGACCCATGGTGTTCCAGGTGAGCCGCCTGATGGTCAAGTTCGGCATCCTGGAGCGCCTGCGGGACAAGGAAATGACCTTGCAGGAGATTGCCGATGCAGCCGGTCTTTCCGAATATGCCGCCAAGGTGCTGTTGGAAGCCTCCCTTAGCGTGGGCACAGTAATCGTAAATACGGAAACGGACCGCTATTCCATCACCAAAACCGGCTGGTTCCTCCTCAACGACCCGGCTACGCGTGTGAACCTGGACTTCAATCACGACGTCAATTACGAGGGTTTCTTCAAACTGGAGGAATCCTTGAAGGAAGGCCGCCCCGCCGGCCTGGAGCACTTCGGCCCCTGGCCCACCATCTACGAAGGCCTTTCCTCCCTGCCGGAGCAGGTGCAGAAGAGCTGGTTCGGCTTCGACCATTTCTACAGCGACCATTCCTTCGACCTGGCCCTGCCCATCGTATTCGGGAACAAGCCCCGCAAGGTTATGGACGTGGGCGGCAATACGGGCCGTTTCGCCCAGCGTTGTGTGGCCTATGACCCGCAGGTGGAAGTGACCATCGTGGACCTTCCGCAGCAGATCGGCCTAATGAAGAAAGCCACGGCCGACGATCCCAATGCAGTACGTATCCACGGTTTTGGCACCAACATGCTGGACGATGCCAACCAGTTCCCCCAGGACCTGCATCCGGACGCCATCTGGATGAGCCAGTTCCTGGACTGCTTCAGCGAGCCGCAGATCCTCAGCATCCTCAAGCGCGCGGCCAAGGTGATGGACGGCAATACCCGCCTCTTCATCATGGAAACCTTCTGGGACCGCCAGCGCTTTGAGCCCGCCGCCCTGTGCCTCACCATGACCAGCCTGTATTTCACGGTAATGGCCAACGGCAATTCCAAGATGTACCATTCGGACGATATGATCCGCCTCATCCATGAGGCCGGCCTGAAAGTTGATACTATCCACGACGGCCTGGGTCAGGGTCACAGCATAGTAGTTTGTAAAAAGTAATTGATTATGAGCATAGAACAGATTGAAGAAAAAGTAAAGGCCTTCCTGGTGGAAGAACTTGAAATAGACGAAGATAAGGTTTACGGCGATGCTCGCCTCAAGGAGGATATGGGCATAGATTCGCTGGAGGTTGTGGACGTGGTGGTCCTGGTGGAGCAGGAGTTCGGTTTCAAGATGAAGCCGGAAGACTTCAAGGAACTCCACACCCTGGACCAGTTCTGCCAGTTTATAGCCCAGCGGGTTGGCTGAACTCTCCCATAAGCCCTGGAAAGGAGCCACTGACGGAACGCCCTGGATGCACAGGGCGCTCATCTGGCTTTTCCGCTGGATGCCCCTGAGGGCCATGTATGGAATCATGGCCACGGCCATTCCGGTCTATGT
>JAIKYL010000219.1 GCA_024683255.1 Bacteroidales bacterium
GATTCTTCTCGGAGATATCATAAGAAGTCTGCGGCTCGGTGCGGGAGAGCACCTGGACATCGTCCCAACTGCGGCGGACATGCTTCTTCCAGGCAGCCATCTCGCGGGCCTCGCGGAAGTCGTCGGCCTTCACGGCCTCGGTGCGCTCCGCCTGCGGGATGTAGTACTGGTTCATGTAATCCGTCAGCATGCGGTTCGTCGTGAAGTCGCAGGCCACCTTGGCGATGGTGTTCTTGATGTAGCCGATCCACTCGCTGCTCCGGCCCGTATTGCGGTCCACGTTATAGTAGGCCGGTGCAATATCGTTCTCCAGCAACTGGTAAATGGTTGCAGCATCCAGCTCGTTCTGGAAGTTGTTGTCCTCGTAGGCCTGCTCGATGGGAAGAGCCCAGCCGGCGCCTTCCTTGTAGCCTTCCACCCACCAGCCATCCAGCACGGAGAAGTGCATGGTGCCGTTCATGGCAGCCTTTTCTCCGGAGGTACCGGAAGCTTCCAGCGGACGGGTGGGATTGTTCATCCACACATCCACGCCCTGGACCATGCGCTTGGCCAGCGTAATGTCGTAACCGGGCACGAACACAATCTTGCCGATGAAGCGGGGATCCTTGGAAATGTCCACTATCTGCTTGATGAGGTCCTGACCCGCCTTATCGGCCGGATGGGCCTTGCCGGCAAAGAGGAACTGCACTGGCTGGGCCGGATTATTCACAATCTTGTCCAGACGGTCCAGGTCACGGAACAGCAGGGTGGCGCGCTTGTAAGTGGCGAAACGACGGGCAAAGCCGATGGTGAGCACATCGTCCCGGAGCGTATCCAGGATGGTCACCAGCTCCGAAGGGCTGTAATGGTTGGAAATGGTCTTGTCTTGCAGACGCTCGCTCACAAACTCCATGAGCTTGGTCTTGAGGGCCTTCTTCACCTTCCACACTTCTGCGTCCGAAACGCTGTAAACGCCGTCGAAGCAGGTCTTGTCGTAATGGTGCGTGGCGAAGGCGGGGCCGAACACCTTGGCATGGACCGGTTTCCACTCCGGAGCGCACCAGGTGGGATAATGGACACCGTTGGTCACGTAGCTCACGAAGAGTTCCTCCGGCAGATAGCCCGGGTACATGTGGGCAAAGATATCCTGGGAAACCTTGCCGTGCAGCATGGAAACACCGTTCACATTCTGCGAGATATTGGCGGCCAGGTTGCTCATGGAGAACTTCTCGTGCGGATCCAGCGGATTGTCCTTACCCAGGGACATGAGGGTTTCCCAGTCCACCTTTAGGCGCTGCGGATAATGGCCGATATACTGGCGGAGCATGCCTTCCTCGAAGGCGTCGTGACCAGCCGGAACCGGCGTATGGGTGGTGAACAGGGAACTGGCCCGGACCACCTCCAGGGCTTCGGAAAAGTCCAAATTATCCTTCTCGATGTATTCGCGGAGACGTTCCATGCCGATAAAGGCGGCGTGGCCTTCGTTGCAGTGATACACCTGCGGATCCAGGCCCAGCTTGCGAAGGGCGCGGATACCGCCCACGCCCAGCAGGAGTTCCTGCTTGAGGCGGTTCTCCCAGCTGCCGCCGTAGAGGTGATAGGTTACCTCTCGGTCTTCGGGCGTATTGGCCTCATAATCGGCATCCATCAGGTACAGGTCCGTACGGCCCACCTCCACCTTCCACAGGCGGGCGGTGATGTTGCGACCCGGGAAAGCCACGGAAGTGGTTACCCAGTTTCCGTCCTTGTCCAGCACCGGAACGGCCGGAATCTTGGTGAAATCCTGGGCGTCGTAGCCGGCCACCTGATATCCCTGGGCGCTGAGCACCTGATTGAAATAGCCAAAACGGTACAGGAGGCCCACAGCCACCAGGTTCACGTTCATATCGGAGGTTTCCTTCAGGTAGTCACCGGCCAGGATACCCAGACCGCCGGAATAGATCTTAAGGGAAGTATCCAGACCGTATTCCATGCAGAAATACGCGATGGAAGGGTCTGTGCGTTTGGCCTTGGCGGCCATATAGGTATCGAATTCGTCCATAACCCGTTTCATCTGGGCCAGGAAAGCCTGGTCCTCCGAAAGCTGCTGGAAACGCTTGATACTCACGGTATCCAGCACCACCAGCGGATTGTGGCCGCTCTTATGCCACACATCCGGATCTATGGCCTTGAACAGGTCTTTTGCGCTCTCGTTCCAACACCACCACAGGTTCTTGGACAGTTTCTCCAGACGGGAAAGTTTGTCCGGGAGGTGACGGGTTACCATAATGCTCCTCCAACTGGGGTTGGTAACGTCTGCTTTAAAATATTGCATAGTCTTCTTATTGGATTTGTAGGAGTCCAGATTGGCCTGCACCTTGGCAAGGGCCAGCGAATAGGCCTCCTGATAATATACGATCTGGTTTTCCCAAAGGGCTATCCGGGCAACTTCCCGGGCGTTCTCCCGGTATGTGTTTCGCACATCCATGTCCAGGCCGGCTATCTCGCGGACACGGTCCGCCACGCCTTCCACAACTTCCTCGTAATTATCGTCGTTGCGGTCCAGGACCGTGATGCCGGGATGGTCTCCCTTGTAATGGGAACGCACCCACATGCCGAAACCGGCCAGGGTGGTGGTGAGGGTGGGCACGCGGAAGGCAAGGGCCTCCAGCGGAGTGTAGCCCCACGGCTCATAGTAGGACGGGAACAGGGCCAGGTCCAGGCCGCAAAGAAGGTCATAATACGGCATGTTGAAAACACCGTCATCCCCGTTAAGGTACGAAGGGATGAAATACACCTTCACCTTGTCCCCTATCTCGTTGGTAAGGCCGATCTGCCGCAGCCGGTTGGTGATGGCATCGTACTCCGCATTCATCAGATAATGCGATGTCTGGCTGCGGTACTGCTCATTCCCATTTCCGGCGAGCTTGGCCACTATTTCCTTGTCCGGACCGTGATGACCGGAAGGAATCATGATGAACGCCTGGATGCTGCGTCCTTCAAAATTGGACTTGTTGATGCGGTCCAGGGCGTCAATAAATACGTCTATACCCTTGTTGCGGTATTCATATCGTCCGCCGATGCCGATGAAAATGGCATTGGAGGGCACCGCTTCCGCACTCATGGCCGTAGCCACCTCTACCAGGCGGGTGCGGGCCTTGTCGTGCAGCTCCTCATACTGCCAGTCGGATGCGGGCGTGAAGCTGTTCTCGAAGCCGTTGGGCGTGACCACGTCCACGGGGCGGCCCAGGAACTGGGCGCACTCCCGGGCAGTAATCTCGCTCACCGTGGTAAAGACATCGGCATTCTGCGCGCTGGTCTTTTCCAGGGAGTAAATGGCCTTCACGTTAAAGCGCTGGGCCATTTCGTCCCCGTTGTACTGGCTGATGTTATTGTACAGGGGGAGGTTGTTTCCGGCGAGACAGCGGCCGATCATGGTGGCGTGGGTGGTAAATGCCGTTGCCACCGGAATGCCGGAACGCTTGATCTCCAGGACGCCGGCGCCGGTCTGCCACTCGTGGAACTGGGCCAGCACCTTCTCTCCGCCCTTGAGGTTGTAGTTCCAGAAACTCTCTATCACCCGTCCGGCCATGACGCCGAAAACGGCCGATTCCTTATAGTCCCAGTTGCCGGAGATGGAATCCACGCCGAAATCCTTCCAAAGGTCCGTGAGGATATCATCGGCCTTGGGAAGGAAGTGCTTGTAATCCACCAGGATAGCCAGCGGCTTCCCGGGGATGTTCCACCGGCCCACCCGGAAAACCAGGCCCTCGGAAAGGGCCTGGGCTTTCCAGGATCGGTACAGCATGGGATCTTCCAGGAAGTCCGGGTTGCCGGAACGGTGCATCCACACATCCGGACCCACAAAAATATGACGGCGTCCCATCTGGGACTGGAGGTGGAGGGCCTTGGTGGCAATCACCGTATAGATGCCTCCAACCTTATTGCAAACTTCCCAACTGACTTCGAACAGATAGTCCGGACTCAGCAGCTCTTTCTTCTTTGCCATTTATTATTTCTTCTTCACTGCTTTCTTCCGCACGGGCTTCTCCTTGAGCTCCTCCACGGCGGTTTCCTTAACGTCCAGGGCCGCCCGCTTTTCGTCCAGACGGATCTGGAAGTCCGAAATCACGTTCATGTAGTTGATGAAGGCCTCGTAAGGAGTGTCGTACGGGTTAAAGTATTTGTGAACCTCTCCGTCGGAGAAGAACTTGGTGCACATGTAATAGAAATGGTCGCTCTCCTGCAGATGGCCGAAGTCGCTCCACAGCTCTTCGTCGTTCACGATGGAAAGCTTCTCCGTCATGGCATACACCTTCTTGAAGGCTTCGCTCTGGAGCTCGTTGCCCAGCCAGGCGGTGATATCGCGCTCCTCGTCGGCCCAGGAGATAGGGTCGTCCACCGGAAGGTCCGAAACGGGTTTGTGCTTCTTCACGGCCTCGGCCGGCGTTACGAAGGCGAAGGTTCCATCCGCAAGGACTGCACCCGGGAGAGCCTTCATGAAGTTGAAGATGCCGGTTTCTGCACCCTGGTGCTCACCGAAGGTCTCGTAATCCATGAACAGGTTCACGATTTCATCTTCCTTGGCGTTTTCCTTCATCCAGTCCACATACTGCTCTGCGGTTACCTTGTTGGCGGCAAAGCGGAAAGCAATATCGTCCGAAAGGGTGTAGTTACGGAGGAGGAGCTTGAGCTTGGGCTGCGTTTCCCCGCAGTAAACGTAATTGGGGCTCTTCCAGCCCATGATGTGGCGGGCGCCTTCCGTGAGCATGGTCTTGTAGCCCAAGTCATAGACCATTTCGCCGATGCCGTTGGAATAGATGAGCTCCGTATTACGGAAGGTAACGGGCTTGACGCCAAACAGTTCCTCTATCTTGGCAGCGTGCTTGGCCACCTGGTGACGGAATTCACTCTCCGAAGCCAGGGAGGCCAGGGAGTGGTAGTATGTCTCCGCCAGGAACTCCACCTTGCCGGTGGCGGCGAGGGCCTTGAAGCTGTCAATCACCTCCGGGGCAAAACGCTGGAACTGCTCCAGGGCGCTGCCGGAGATGGAATAGGCAATCTTGAATTTACCCTTGTTCTGTTTAATGAGCTCCAGCATGAGCTGGTTCATGGGCAGATAGCACTTCTGGGCCACCCTGCGGAGGATGGTGCGGTTGGCAAAGTCGTCGTAATAATGCGAATCCTTGCCGATATCAAAGAATCTGTACAGACGAAGCCGGGTAGGTTGATGGACCTGAAAATACAGGCATATGCTCTTCTGGGTTGCCATAGTTTATTTGATTACTGATTCATACACTTTTTTCATCTTGGCGCAGGCGCCGTTCCATTTGAGGGCGTTAACCTCGTCGTAGCCCATCTTGGCCGAAAACTGCGCCAGGGCGGGATAAGTTAACAGGGCATAGATGTCATCGGCCATGGCGTCCACATCCCAGAAGTCCACCTTGAACGCATAGTTCAGGATTTCGGCGGCGCCGGACTGCTTGGAAATGATGGACGGAACGCCCGTACGCATGGCCTCCAGCGGGGAGATGCCGAAGGGTTCACTGATGGACGGCATGATGTACACGTCCGAGAGGGCAAACATCTTCTGCACATCCACACCCCGGAGGAAACCGGTGAAATGGAAACGGTCGCTGATACCCAGGCGCGCCGCATGGCGGATGGCCCGGTTCATCATGTCACCGCTGCCGGCCATCACAAAGCGCACGTTCTTGGTACGCTTGAGCACCTTGGCAGCTGCTTCGATAAAGTATTCGGGACCTTTCTGGTAGGTGATCCGGCCCAGGAAGGTGACCACCGGTTCCTTCACTCCGCGCTCCACCACCAGGTTCTCCCGGCCGCTGAAGTCCACGGCGTTGTGCACGGTGACAACCTTTGCCGGGTCTATCCCGTAGCGGTTGATGACGGTGTTGCGGGTGAGGTCGCTCACCGTGATCACACGGTCGGCCACTTCCATACCCCGTTTTTCGATGGCGTACACGCGGGTGTCGATGTTGTCCACGCTGCCGCGGTCAAAGGAGGTGGCATGCACATGGATTACCAGCGGCTTGCCCGTAAGTTCCTTGGCTGCTATACCGGCATAGTAGGTGAGCCAGTCGTGGGCGTGGATTACATCAAAATCGTCCTTGCGCTGCAGGGCGATGGTGCCGCCCACCATGGCGTAGCGGGCCACTTCCTCCATGAGGTTGGCGCCGTACTTGCCGGAGAATTTGAACTTCTGGCCATAGCTGATGGAGAAATCCTTCACCTGACGCTTTTTCTCTTCCTCCACCAGTTTGCCGAACTCCTCCGGATCGGCATAGGGGACCATGTTGGAACCGATGTGGATGAACTTGACCTTGTCCAGGAATTCGTCCACGGTTTCCGTTACGGTATCCACCTCCACGTCCGAGGCGTTGATGATGGTGGTGGCACTCTGGTCTTCGTCGCCGGAGGCGGAAGGCATCACGAACAGGGTTTCCACGCCATTATAGGCCAGTCCTTTTACAATACCCTCACAGGCCGTACCCAGACCGCCTGCGATATGGGGAGGGAACTCCCAACCGAACATAAGTACTCTCATCGCTTAATCCTCCCTGTATTTAGCAATTAGCCAATTAATGTTAAGAAGGGCTGCCGTTGTCATGGCCGATGAAATGGCACCGTGCGGCTCGTGGGGCGGGTCTCCGTCGTAGAGCTCCGAGAAGGCGCCCACGCCGTGCTTGGAGAGGTCTTCGTAGAAGCCTTCCGTGAGCCATTCGGCCCGCTTGATGAAGTTCTTACCCATCATGTTGAAGCTGGCGTAGCTGTACTGGGCCAGCAGGAACGGGAAGGCGCAGCCATTGTGATAGGCCAGGTCACGGTCTACCTGCGAGCCTTCGTATACGCCTTTGTAGCGGACGTCACGCGGGCTGAGGGAACGGATGCCGCGGCGGGTTACCAGTTCTGCATTAACCACCCGCATTACCTCGCCGATTACCTCGTCCGACACGCAGCGATAGTCCAGGGAAACGGCCCACAGCTGATTGGGACGAAGTTCCAGGTGCTGTCCGGCGCCGTCCACATAGTCGGCCAGGAAGCCCATTTCGGCATTCCAGAAGGTGGGCTGGAAATTCTGCTCCACCAGGTCCTTGATGGGCGCCCACTTCTTGCAGAAGGCGCTGCCCTTCCGCTCGTTGGCCAGGGCAAAGGCGATGGCATTGTACCAAAGGGCGTTGGTGTCTACCTGATAACCGGGACGTTCCGTAACGGCGCGACCGTTGAGGTATGCGTTCATCCAGGTGAGGGCCACACCGTCCATCTGGGCCCACAGGAGGCCGTTGGGTTGCATGGCCACTTCCTGACGGACGCCCGGCAGGTAGCTTTCCAGGATGGATTTGAGTACCGGACCGTACTTGGCCCAGACGTCCTTGGCCGATGCACCGAAAGCGATGTACTGCTGCAGGGTTACTGCCAGGTACAGCGGCGCCTCCACCTGGGTGGTGCGGCGGCTAAGGCGTTCCTGGTTGGCTGCGATGAGGTTGTCCAGGATCTCTTCAAATTCTTTGGGATTGTCCTTCCCGTACAGGGTGAGGCCGGCCAGCGACTGCAGCGTTTCGCGGAGCAGTCCCGTATACAGCCAGCTGTAGCCCGCCACGATGCGTTTAACGCCACCGTCTTCCCGGATAAGGGAATCGGCCTGGCGCACCAGCTGGTCGTGGAAGGAAGTGATGGGGCCGATCTTTTCGATGGCGGCGGCAAAACGGCGCTTGAGGGAAGTGGCGTTCACCGGTTCCCCGGCCGATGCGGAGAACACGATGGAGTCTCCGGAATGCATTTCCACCTCGAAGCCACCAGGGACAAAGAGGTCTTCCCGGCAATCGAAGCCGCGGCGCATTTCGTCCGAATAGGTGACGCCCTTATACCAAATGGGATTGGATTTGAAAGACGCAGTGGAAGTTGACAGCTGCAGGTTCAGGTCCGGGAAACCTTCATACAGATTGAAAACCACGCCGTTCTTGACCAGCCTGGCATCCGTACGGGCACCGGAGTTTTCCCCGGTGAGGCCGTGTACATTGCGGAAGGCCAGGAAAGGTTTGAGTTCCAGCGTAATCTTGGCCGGAGCATTCACCAGTTCATAGCCGATCATCACCTGCATGTCGTCCGGATGCAGGACGATGGTCTTGCGGAAAACGATTTCCCCGATCTTGTACGTGATGCAGGGGACCGGGTCTGCGTCGAAGTCCACGATGTACTTGTGGCCGCGGGGTTCATAGATGTCCCCATAGCAGTGGATGCCCAGGTTGAACCGCTTTCCGCGCAGGGTAAGGCTCTCGTCCAGGGAGCTGAGCAGCAAATGCCTGTAGCCATCGAATTTCTCTACCGGGACAGCCAGGAGGCCGTGGTACCGGCGGGTATTGCACGTAACGATGGACGTATTGCAATACGATCCGGTCTTGTTCGCCAGGATAATCTCCCGCTTTAGCGAGTACGAGAGATTGACGAGCTCAGACTTGTTGAATTTCAAAAAAGCCATAAATATGATGTTATATTTGCTTCAAAACCATGGCGCAGCGGGCGGGCAGGTACAACTTGAGGGTATGGTTGTACGCCTGGTTCCCGTT
>JAIKYL010000224.1 GCA_024683255.1 Bacteroidales bacterium
GCGCGGATCCTGTTCATCGGCCCGTCCGATATGGGAAAGAGCGTGAACGGACGTATTGTTACCTGGCCACATCTGCCGGAAATGGTGGATTCGCTCAAGGCCACGGCGCTGCGGAACGACGTGGCGTACTGGGACCTCTACCGCATGATGGGCGGGGAGAACTCCATGGGCCAGTGGGTGAAGCACAAGCCCGCGTATGCCGGCCCGGACTATATCCATTTCACACCCGCAGGGGCTGAGAAAGTGGGTGAGGCGCTGTCCAATTCCTTCCTTACGTATTACAATTTCTACCAGTTGCGGAAAACCCTTCCGCGCCGGAGGGTGAAGGATGTGATGGGCCGATGAAAAGACTAATTCTCATTGTATTCCTTCTTGTGCTGGCGGCTTCCCTGGAGGCCCGCCGCCTGCCCCGTTATCCCTTTATTCCGGCCGATAGGAACGTGCTGCAATTCCCGGGCGGAGAGAGCGAAGAGTTTGATCTCTTTTTAAGGAAGCTGGACACGCTGCTGGATACCGGAAAAGGAGATTTGCGGGTGCTCCATGTGGGCGGCTCCCACGTTCAGGCCGGCACCTGGACGGACCGGCTCCGCGCCCATTTCCTGGCGCTGAGATATGGCCTGGACGGCGGCAGGGGGCTGGTTTTCCCCTTCTCGGCCGCGGGCACCAATACACCCATAAGCTATTCCTCCTCCTATACCGGCAACTGGGAAAAGACCAATTGCCTTAAGCCGGAGGCCGTGCTGGGTCTCACTGGCATGGCCATTACAGCGGCCGATACATCGGCCCGGGTGGCGGTGGACCTGCTGCCCCGGGAGCTGCATCTGCACCAGCCGCGCTATACCTTTAACCGCGTGGATGTATTAGGGGAAGGCACCCTTGAGCCGGTGTTGCTGTTGCAGGGGAGAGACACGCTGCGGGGCGTTACCGGGCGCGGTCTCACGCACTTTGACCTGCCGTATTATACGGATTGGGTGCAGGTGGCCTTTGCTGGCGGTCCGGGCAGTTACACCCTCCGTGGTATGTACCTGGACAAGCCCAACACCGGATTCACCATGGTGGAGGCCGGGGTTAACGGCGCCGCCACGGGCTCCTGGCTTCGCTGCGAGGAGTGGGAGGAGGACCTGCGGCGGGTGCATCCGGACCTGGTCATTTTCTCCATCGGCATCAACGACATCCAGGGGGACTTTGATCCCGCGCGTTTCAAGGCCAATTACCGGCAGCTAATCCGGAAAGTGCGGCGGGTGAATCCCCGCTGCGCCATCCTCTTTACCGGCATCAACGACAGCTGGCGAAAGCGCAACGTTAACCCCAACACGCCGGAGTGCGAAGAGGCCTTTGAGGCCCTCGCACGCGAGTACAAGGCCGTTTTTTGGGATTGGTACGGCATCATGGGCGGCATGGGTTCCATGGCTGCCTGGCAGCAGGCCGGCCTTGCCCAGAGTGACAAGATTCACTTCACCACTGAAGGGTACCGTCTGCTGGGAGATATGCTCTTTGAAGCCCTCATGGACTATTATAATGCCAGATGACGGGCTGGGACCTCATATGGGATTTCTTCCGGAACCTGTTCTCCTTTGACCAGGCTCATCCGCTGCTGTTCACCCAGTTCTATTTCTGGGCGTTCTTTGCGCTGGTGTTCGCGGTGTTTTCCCTGTTCCATTCCAAGGTTCTGCTCCGAAACGGCTACCTCTTTGCCTGCTCCCTGTTCTTCTACTACAAGACCAGCGGCGTTTTCCTGGCGCTGCTACTATTTGTTATAATCTACAACTTCTTTGCGGCCAAGGGGATTTATCGGCTCAAAAAGGAGGGCTGGCGGAAGGCGCTGCTAATTCTTAGTGTGGTAGTGGATCTGGGCGTACTGGCGTATTTCAAGTACGCGTACTTCCTCACGGATTTTGTGAACAACCTCTTCGGCCTCAACATTGAGGTGCACGACGTCCTGGGCGAGTTCCTGAACATGTGCGTGGGGGCCGATGTCTTCCGGGTAGATGCCATTATCCTGCCGGTGGGCATCTCCTTCTTCACTTTCCAGGCGGTGAGCTATGTGGTGGACGTGAAGCGGCGGAAGATAGCTCCGGTGTCCAATTTCCTGGATTTCGGCTTCTATCTCAGCTTCTTCCCGCAACTGGTGGCGGGTCCCATCGTTCGCGCCGTGGAGTTTGTGGAGCAGCTGCACAAGCCGTACAATCTGAGCCGCCGGTGGTTCGGCATCGCCATATTCTGGATCATGAACGGCCTCCTCAAAAAGCTCATTCTGGCCGATTATCTGGCGGTGAACTTTGCCGACAGGGTGTTCGAGAACCCCCTCATGTACAGCGGCTTTGAGAATTTATCGGCCCTTTTCTGCTACTCCCTGCAGGTGTATGCCGACTTCTCCGGCTACACGGACATTGCTACGGGCGTTGCCATGCTCATGGGCTTCTACCTGCCCAAGAACTTCAATTCGCCGTACAAGGCCGAGAACACCCAGCAGTTCTGGCGCCGTTGGCACATGACGCTGAGCCGCTGGCTCCGGGACTATCTGTACATTCCCCTGGGCGGCAACCGGAACGCGACGCCGGGGACGTTCATCATCATTGCGGCGGTGGCGGTGTTCGGCAGCTTCCTCAGCGGCAGCTGGTGGGTGGCGGTGGCCGTGCTGGCCTTGTCGGCGGGTATCGGCATCTGGGCGTGGAGGCGGCCTGGGGACCGAAAGCTAATCACCACCAATATCAATAGCATGAACACCATGCTGCTGGGCGGCCTCTGGCACGGTGCCAGCTGGAATTTCATGATCTGGGGCGGCCTCAACGGCATCGGCATGATCATCTATAAGATTTGGACCAAGCGGCCGATGTGGGCCAAGATGGTGATAATCGGCTCCGTCACTTTACTCTGCGGTGTGCTGTCCCTCACGCTGCATTACCCGGTGTGGAACCTGTTCTTTGTATGGACGCTCATAATTCTGGTGGGAACGGCGGTGAAAGCTATCATTCGTCATTCCCTGTCCCGTCATTCCCGGCTTGACCGGGAATCTCCCGCCCTTAAGTGGACTTCCCACGCATGGGATATCTTCCAGACCTTCGTCTTCATCACCTTCACCCGTCTGTTCTTCCGGAGCGGCTCCAACCTGGACCCGGCCCTGGCCAACGAGGAGGCCTGGAACACCGCCAAGAATATGGTAAACCAGATTGGCGGCCACTGGGACCTTTCGCTGCTCCCTGCCATGATCCACCAGCATGCCGCCGTGCTTATCCTCTTTGTCATCGGCATGATTATCCACTGGCTCCCGGAGCGCTTCAAACGCCGCTACCGCATCGTTTTCGCGCGCCTGCCCCTGCCCGTGATGGCCCTGGTGGTGGCCCTCATCATTTTCTTCTTCTACCAGTTCATCACCGCTGACCTCCAGAGCTTCATCTACTTCCAGTTCTAG
>JAIKYL010000041.1 GCA_024683255.1 Bacteroidales bacterium
TACCAAGGAACTGGAAGTGACCCCCGGCGGAGACGTGATGCACACCCTGGCCGATCATGGCATCTTCCTCCCCTCCGCCTGCGGCGGCAAGGCCAACTGCGGCCAGTGCAAACTGCAGGTGCTGGAAGGCGGCGGAACCATCCTGCCTACGGAAACGGGCTTCTTCTCCCGCAAGCAGATCAAGGAAGGCTGGCGCCTGGGTTGCCAGGTGAAGGTGAAGGACAACATCGCCATCGCCGTTCCGGAAAGCGCCCTCAGCGTGAAGAAACTGGAATGCGAGGTAATCTCCAACGAGAACGTTGCCACCTTCATCAAGGAATTCACCGTGAGGCTGCCGGAAGGCGAGCACATCGACTTCAAGTCCGGTGAGTACATCCAGATCGACATCCCCGAGTATGAGGCCGATTTCTCCGATATGGGCGTGGCCGATATCTACAAGGGCGACTGGGACAAGTACGGCATCACCGCTCTCAAGTTCAAGAACACCGTGCCCACCATCCGTGCATACTCCATGGCCAGCTATCCGGCCGAAAAGGACCTCATCAAGCTCAACGTGCGTATCGCAACCCCTCCGTTCGACCGCACCCAGCCCAAGGGCGTCTTCAAGTTCGTCCCCGGCGTTCCTCCGGGAATCGCCTCCACCTATGTGTTCTCCCGCAAGCCGGGTGACAAGGTGTGGATCAGCGGCCCTTACGGAGAGTTCCTCCTCCCGAAGGACGATCCGGACAGCCAGGAATACGTATTTGTGGGCGGCGGCGCCGGTATGGCTCCCCTCCGCAGCCACATCATGCACCTGTTCAAGACGCTCAAGACCAAGAAGCAGGTTCACTTCTTCTATGGCGCCCGCGCCCTGGTGGAAGCCTTCTACCTGGAAGACTTTGCCGAGATTGAGAAGGAGTTCCCCAACTTCCACTTCCATCTGGCCCTGGACCGTCCGGACCCGGCAGCCGATGCTGCAGGCGTGAAATACACTCCGGGCTTCGTTCACAACGTGATGAACGAAACCTACCTCAAGGACCACGAGGCCCCCGAGGACATCAAGTATTTCATGTGCGGCCCGCCTATGATGACAAAGTGCGTGTGCGACCTCCTGGACAGCCTGGGCGTTGCACCGGAGAGCATCCTCTTCGACAACTTCGGCGGTTAATCCCCCGGAGTATCACACAAAAAAACCTGACTCGTTTGAGCCAGGTTTTTTTATTAGTCATTGCTGTAACCCAGGAGCATGATCCTCACGCAGTCCGCCACATGCTTGGCGCTGTCCGTGGCTTTCTCAAAAAGCTCTGCCAGGTTCTTGTACTTGGTCATTTCCCGCAGATCCTCCTCTTTGGTGAAAATATAGCCGATGTAGCCTTCGTAGGCCTCATCGGCCTCATGCTCCAGTTCTGTGATACGGTCACACAGGAGGGTGATTTCCTGGGCGTTGCGGCGTACGTTACCCAGCAGCGGGAGAAGCTTCTGGAGGGACTTTGCTTCGGCAAGGATCAATTGGGCCAGGTCCTTGAGCTGATTGTCTATCTTGCGGGGATCGTAGATATTCACGGCATTGGAGGCATCCTTGACTACGTCCAGGCAGTCGTCCATGGACATGGCCACCGTAATGAAATTGGCGCGGGTGCTGGGCTTCATGGGCCGTCCCATGATCTGCTCCCGGAATTCCGTGAGGAGGGCATCTCCCTGGTGTTCCAGTGCGCGGATCTCTTTGTGGGACTGGCGCCACTGGGCAGCATCCAGGCTTTCCAGCATCCGGCAAAGGATTTCCGAACTCTGGGACAGGAAGGCAGCCTGCTGGGCAAAGATGGGCATCAAGTCTGTCTTACGGCTGAAAAGATGCTGAAATGACCTAAAACTATTCATAAGAAAAAATTCTGTTTCAACCAATTAATCTTAAAAAACGTATAAATCTTCGTAAAAAACAGTTACAACTGCAATTTGTTTTTTACGATTGCAGGGGAATCCCGTCTGCCTTTCCTAGCTTTGCCACAGGACAAACCCTTGCAAACGTATGGACAGACGCAGTAAAACAGGCCGGATTTCTTTCTTCGCATACCTCTTCTACACGCATATCGCGAGCCGCGCATCTGTGGCGATACTGGCTGCCATTCTGCAGCTTCCGGCCTTTTTTTCTTCCTGCACACAGGAGGAAAATACCACCTCTGTACATACGAAAGCGCAAATATATATACAATGGAGCGAAATTCCAACCCCGGATGCCCTGGATTTGTTCTTTTTCTTCACGGAAGAACCCATGCGGCTGGACGCCTATCAGCAGGTAACAGGACTGGACAGGGAAATGTTTACCTACGCCCTCTCCGGTAACGGTCCGCGCCGTCTGGTGGCCCTTTCCGGCGTTGCCGGGGACATTTACACCTGGGCCGATATCCAGACCTACGGGAGCCTGGAAAAGCTGCGCTTCTCCCTGGAGGAAGAAGACCCTGAGAGGCCTCATCTGGTGGGAGAAACCCTTCTGGAAGAGGCCCAGTCCCGCCAAACCCGTCTTACGCTCCTTCCCATGCTGTGTGCCATCCGGATCCGGTCCGTAGCCGCCGACTTCAGCGGGCATCCCTATGCCGGCATTCCTTTCATCAACAACAAGCTCTTTCTTCTTAATGCCGGCATGGAATACATGCCCCTGGACAAGGAAGCCGACGGACCGGTATCCTGGATTAACCTGGGCAGTCTGGACAGCCTGGCGGTAGAGAGCCTCCCCCACCCGGAAATGCTGCTGCAGGAAGGCTGCGGGGAGGTGGGGACCCGCCGCGTCTACCCCGACAATCTCTTTTACTGTTATGCCAACCCGGCCACGGAGGACCAGCCCGGCCGTCCCCAGACCAGGATGGTACTGGAAGGGAACATCGGCCCGGTAACTTGCTACTATCCCATCAATCTCCCGGGGATGGAGCCTGGAAGATGCTATCAGCTGGACCTGACGCTCACGCGGATGGGCTCTCCGGACCCGGATACCCCCTGTGAAAGCGGAACCGTGATAGTGGAGGCCGAAACCGTTCCCTGGGAACGTTGGGACCCGGAGACCTTACTGTTTTAAGCCATGAAAGCGCGTTTAATCCTTCTTGCCGGACTCCTGCTGGCCGCCTGCCAGCGGGAAACTCATCCCCAGGCCATCCCGGCCCGAATCATACTGGACCCGGGCATTCCGCTCACCCGGGCAACCGATCCGGACGAGCAGCTGATATCCGATTACAATCTTCTCATCTTCAATGCCTTTGGCGTACTGGAGGAAAAGGTATATATCCCCCGACGGAAGATGGTCTTTTCCGGAGGAAAGCTGGTTCATGAAACCACCCTGCTGCTGGATGTCCCCTATTCCATCTATGCCGTTGCCAACCTGGGCTACGAGCTGCCCTGCAGGACCCTGGAAGAAGTTCGGAGCTACCGCTACCATCTGGCCTATCCGGACGAATACAGCCGGGGTATTCCCATGGCAGGAAAGCTGGAAGAGGAGGCCATAGGGCATTCCGGCACCCTCACCCTGCCGCTGGAACGCCTCATGGCCCGGGTGAACCTCTCTATCGACCGAAGCGCCCTGGATGCCGATGTCTCCTTCAAAGTGGAGGAAGTGGTGGTGGGCGGCTGCCCTTCATCGGCCCTGCTGTTTGGAAGGAGTCGGGTGGACGGACTCCCGCAAACCTTTACCACCGGCTTCACCAAGGCGGGCTACCAGGCCGATGCCCTGAACCGGGACGTTTCGCCCGGACTGAGCGGAACGGTGGGCCTGTATCTGCTGGAAAACTGCCAGGGAGACCTGCTGGAGAACGTTTTAACCCCTCAGGGAAGGGTATTCACGGAA
This sequence comes from Bacteroidales bacterium, assembly GCA_024683255.1. The sequence goes on from JAIKYL010000041.1 coordinate 3,809, forward strand.
GGTCGCTACAGGGACATCTGCTCATACATTGAAATCCGGGCCAGTTACCATTCTCCCCGCTGGACCAGCCTGGCCGGGAACCATCTCATTTACCGTTTCTACCTGGGAGAAAACCTTAACAACTTTGACGTGCGCCGGAATACACTTTATTCCATTACGGTAAAGCCCCAGGGCGACGGCCTCTCGGAAGACAGCTGGCGGGTGGACAAGAGCGGCCTCACGGCCACCAAGGCCAGCTTCAGCCTGCATCCGGCCGCCTACAACGAATGTTCCTCCGGGGAGGATTTCCACATCTGGTGCGACGTAGTGCCCCCGGACACGCCCTTTTACATGGAGCCGCTTGCCCATGACGACGATCCGGAAGTGGCCAAACTATACAGCTATACGGTGGATCAGGACGGACACGGGCTCACCATCCATACCTGGAAAGGCGGAACGGCGGTAATCTACTTCAAGGCGGGGCCTCCCGTGAACCGGGACACCCTGGCCATGCTGGTCATTGACCCTTAAAGAAAAAGCTTGAGGAGAAGCTGCCGGAAAAGACCGATCCTCTGCCCCGGCATCAGCGGAAGCTTCCGGGCCTTTTCCTTAAGGCCGGGATACTCCCGGAAAAGATCCTTGTCCAAGGAAAAAGCCGTCCATGCCGCCCGCAGAAGCAATTCATTTTCAACAAGTTTGGTGGGAGCATCGGCCTTTCCTTCAAAGGCCAGGTAAAAGTCCATCATGTTGCGGGCGCTGAGGGTTCTGCGCGTCTTTTTGGAAGCCCGGGTAGACGCTCCGGAGACCGTGCGGTCGTAATGGTAAAGGCCTTCTTTCAGGTTCACAATCTTCCGGGCCTTCTGCAGAGCCTGAGTGGAAACCACGATGTCCTCGTGCATGGAATAACGCGGAGTAAAGATGCCCGTGAGCGTATTGCGGCGGAATAATTTGGTGCAAAGGTAGCCATAGGCCCTGTACGTATAAAGCCGCTTTACAAAGAGCAGAGGATCCTCCACGGAACTGTCTTTCTCCAGATCCAGTTTGCTGTGGGAACCATACTCCTTCCAGAAGCCGAAACAGACAATGTCGGCCTCCCCCGCCGCCTCCACCAGCTTTTCCACAGCGTAGGGCTCTATCCAGTCGTCCGAATCCACAAACATGAGGAACTCCCCATGGGAGGCGGCAATCCCGTCCCGGCGGGCGTAGGACTGGCCCTCGTTGGCTTTCCGGATGATTGTAACGGCAGCTTTGCGCTCCGGATATCGGCCCATGACCTCCTCCAGCACTTCCACCGAACGGTCCGGAGAACCGTCGTCTATAAAGATGAATTCAATGTCCTTGTAGGTCTGGGCAAAAAGGCTCTCCGCACACCTTTGGATGTACTTTTCTACGCCGTAGAAGGGCACTATGACGGAGACCAGGGGCATTAGAGGATGTCTCTGAAACGGTCCGGAATACGTACGACGATACGGAGACCGAACATGGCCGGCTTATTCCAGGCATAAGGCGGGCGCACCATACGCTGACAGATGCGTGCGAAACGGGTCCAGCGCTCAAATTTGCGGGCCTTCAGGTCCGTTACCAGGCGGATGGTACGGGAGCGCTTTTTCATGTGCTTTCCCCAGCCCTGGGCTATGCGGTCCTTATCCTGGAAACGCTCTTCCAGGCGCTTCTGGTCAAAATACCCGAAATGCAGCAGATACAAGTCCTTGCCGATATGGAAATTACGGCCCTTGATCCGATGGAAGCCGCTGCCCCATGTAAGCGGCTCATTCAGGATGGAAGGCTTGGTATAGCGCGTTCCAATCTGCGCATAATGGCGCTGCTGCAGGAAAGGCAGGCTTTCCGTTACGTCCGCTTCCTCCCCCAGCTTCTGGCCGAAATCCAGGCCCAGGGCCGACAGGGAGCCCTTGATATTTGCCTCCGACAGGTATTCCACCAGGGTTTTACCTCGTTTGGGATCCACCACGATGAACTCATCGGCATCTACGCCAATCACTATATCGTAGCCGCCGGAGAGGAGTTCCGCCGCCTTCCAGGAAAGGAACTGAAGGCGGCCCTTTTCGGCCGATACCACCTTCTTCCCAATCTTGGGAACCTTGAGGGCCGTGGTTCCCTGGCAGAACGGGGCTATCTCCTGGTCCACGCCGTCGAAATAAATGTACAGGTTCTCTTTGCCCAGTTCACGACCGTAGTACTCCACCCACTTGCGCAGATAGAAGTCGTCGTTCCGGACCATGGTTATGGCAGCAATCTTTTTCATAAATATTTCGCTGTGAAGGTTTTACCATTTTTCTTCAAGTCTTCCGGCGTACCGGCGAAGACCACCTCTCCACCCCTGTCTCCGGCGTCCGGGCCCAGGTCTATCACCCAGTCGGCATTCCGGATCACATCCAGGTTATGCTCCACCACAATCACCGTATGGCCCTTGGATATTAACACGTCAAAGGCCTTCAGGAGTTTCTCCACGTCGTAGAAATGCAGGCCTGTGGTGGGCTCGTCAAAGATGAAGAGGATTTTCTCCCTTCCGCCTTCGGCCAGCGAAAGGAAGTAGGCCAGCTTGATGCGCTGGCTCTCACCGCCGGAAAGGGTGCTGGAAGGCTGTCCCAGCTTGATGTAGCCCAGTCCCACGTCCACCAGCGTCTGCAGCTTGGCGGCAATGTCCTTGGCTGCCTGTTCCTTCTGGGCGCCGAAGAAAGCTATAGCCTCATCCACGCTCATGTTCAGGATGTCGTCCACATTCTTCCCCTTGTAGCGCACCTCCAGGATGTCCGGCTTGAAACGCTTTCCGCCGCAGGATTCGCACACCATGGTTACATCGGCCATGAACTGCATGCCGATCTTCACGAATCCGTCGCCCTGGCATTCCGGGCATCGGCCTCCTTCCTGGTTGAAGGAGAAATAACTGGGTGTGAAGCCGTTGATACGGGCAAATGGCTCTTCGCTCAGGAGCTTCCGGATGTCGTCATATATCTTTAGATAAGTGACGGCGTTGGAGCGGGAACTCTTGCCGATGGGATTCTGGTCCACGTATTCCACCCGCGCGATGCGCGAAAGGTCTCCCGAGAGGCCCCGAAAAGTGCCGGGAAGGTCCCCCGTCTCATTGATGCGCCGGTGCAGGGCCGGATACAGGATGTCTCCCACCAGGGAGCTCTTGCCGCTGCCGGAAACGCCGCTAACCACCGTAAACGCGTTAAGGGGGAAGCGGACGTCTATGTCCTTGAGATTGTTCTGCATGGCGCCCTCAACGGTAATGCTGTACTGCCAGGGGCGTTTTTCCCTCACGTATGGCTTACGAAGGCCTTTGAGATACTGCAACGTAAGCGAACGCTCCGTCTCTTCCGGCTTTTCGTCCCCCGGAAGGCCCTGGAACACCACTTCTCCCCCGTTTACGCCCGCCTTGGGGCCCAAGTCTATGAGGCAGTCGGCCGCATGGATTATCTCCGGATCGTGCTCCACCACCACAACGGTGTTGCCGATATCCCTCAGGCGCTTAAGCACGGCAATGAGCCGGTCCGTATCCCGGGGATGCAGGCCGATGGAAGGTTCGTCCAGGATGTACAGGGAGCCCACCAGGGAGCTTCCCAGGGCCGTTACCAGGTTTACCCGCTGGCTCTCACCACCGGACAAGGTATTCATGGTGCGGGAAAGCGTAAGATAGCCAAGACCCACGTCCTGGATGCACTGCAGGCGGTATTGGATTTCCTCGATGGCTTTCCCGGCAATGGCCTGTTCGTGTTCCGTGAGACTGGCCGATTCTATCCATTTGAGCAGGCTGTCCACGGTCATGGAAAGCAGGTCGTGGATGGTTTTGCCGCAGATTTTCACGTAGAGAGCCTCTTTCCGGAGCCGGCTGCCGCCACAGGAGTGGCAGGTGGTGCGGCCGGAATAACGGCTTAACATGTACTTATACTGAATCTTGTAGCGGTTGCTCTCTACCCACTCGAAGAACTCGTTTATACCGCAGATGGCGTCTTCTTCCGGGAAATGGCTGCGGGACTCCCACAGGACGCGTTTCTGCTCCTCAGTGAGCTTGCAATAGGGCTCAAAGATGGGAAGCTTATACTTCTCCGCATTTTTGATAACCAGATCCTTGAACCAGCCCATCTTCTCTCCCCGCCAGCAGGCGATGGCGCCGTCATAAATGCTCTTGGTCTTGTCCGGTACCACCAAGTCCTCGCTGATGCCAACAATCTTCCCAAGACCGCCGCAAACGGGACAGGCCCCCAGCGGACTGTTGAAGGAGAACAGGTATTCATCCGGCTTCCGGAATACAATACCGTCTTTTTCAAAGCGGGAACAGAAGTGCATGAGATCCCCGGTCGAAGCCGGGGATGACGATTCTTCCGACTTTCCGTCATGCCCGGCGTGACCGGGCATCTCCCACAAGGCCATGTCACCGGCTCCTTTGTCAAAGGCGGCCTGGATGGAGGAATGCAGGCGCATGCGCATATCGGCATCCAGGGTTTCGGAGGTCTTTACGCGGTCCACCAGCAAGTACAGCCCGGAAGGGTATTTGCCGTCCATCTTAAGGACGTCTTCAATCTGGTACATGGTGCCGTCGGAGGGACGGAAAAGCCTGCCGTAGCCCTCTTCCTTGAGGGAGAGCATCAGCTCCACCTTGTCTTCCCGGCTGTCCCAGCGAAGATCGGCCAGTATATACAGCGCGTGCGGCTTGCCGTCGTCTATGGCCGCCAGCACGTCCTGCACCGTGTGCGCCTTTACCTCCTCCCCGCTTACCGGCGAATACGTACGGCCGATGCGGGCGAAGAGAATGCGCAGATAATCATAGATTTCCGTTGTTGTGGCAACGGTGGAGCGGGGGTTCCGGACATTCACCTTCTGCTCTATGGCAATGGCCGGCGGGATGCCGTCTATGGCCTCCACGTCCGGTTTTACCATACGTCCCAGGAACTGCCGGGCATAGGAGGACAGGCTTTCCGCAAAACGCCGTTGCCCTTCGGCAAAAAGGGTGTCAAATGCCAGCGAGGATTTGCCGCTGCCGGAGATACCCGTGACCACCACCAGGCGGTTCCGCGGAATTTCCACGGAAATGTCCTTGAGGTTGTTCACCTTGGCCCTTCGGATGACGATATTACCTTCTGCCGGCATACGCTACTCCATAACTTTTTCCAGGAACTGGGGCGGAATGTAAGAGGTGGCCACGGCAACTATTCCGTCTATGCCCACCAACAGACGCCGATTCTTCTGTACGCGCTTGATATAGCCCTCCGCCCCTTTGAGCGGTCCTTCTATCACGCGGACCTTCTCCCCTTGTTTGAAACGGGTGATATCATCGGCCGAGAAAAACCTGAGTCCGCGGTCTCCAGAAGAGGTAACAAGCTGAAACATGGTCATTTGCCTTTCCGGAATAATGGAGAAGCCCTGCCAGTCCGGTGTACGGTATACAAAACCTTCCGGCTTGTTAATTTCCACCGGACCTTTGAGCATTTCGCTCACCTGTTTGATTTCGCTTTCTGTGGCCCTGACAAAAATAAGGGACTTTACCATGGGAACCCGTTTGTAGATGACCGGGCCTTCCCGCACCAGACGGCTGTCCGCCCTTCCCCCCTCCGGGATTTGCGCCAGCTTGCGGGCGGCAGAGAGGTGCTCTTCTCCCTTAAGGGGAACCATCTCCACGGCCAGGTACGTTTCCAGCCCCATGCCCGCGAGCCGGTCTTCCATTTCGAAGACCTTGTTAAAGAACACCTTCAGTGCATACCAGTTTAGCTGGACTTCTTCCATAGCAAACCCATTAGAGAAACAAAAATACACTTTTTTCCCCATTTTATCAAGCATGGTCGGAAATTGCGCCATTTTGGCATGTTTTTCTGACAGATTGTCACACTTAACTGACAGATTGTCAATTATTTAACCATAAAAAGGCCTGGCCCCGGATTTGCCTTACCCAATAGCGGACGGCGCTTAAAAAGACCGCCGAAAAGAAAGTTGAACAAATAAAAATATAGGAGATTAAAACCATGTTACCCGTTAGAAGAAACAACCAGGTCTGGGTTCCGGACATTTTCAATGATTTCTTTGACAACAGCTGGATGGAGCACCCGAAGGCCACCTGCCCGGCCATCAATGTCTTAGAAACTCCCGAACAGTATCAGCTGGAGCTGGCCGCTCCCGGCATGACCAAGGCCGATTTCGACATCCATCTGGACGAAGACGGCGATCTGGTGATCAAGATGGAAAAGAAGCAGGAAGAGCAGCACAAGGGCCACTTTGTGCGCCGCGAGTTCTCCTACACCAAATTCCAGCAGACCATGCTGCTCCCGGACGACACCAACCGCGAAGCCATCAACGCCAAGGTAGAGAACGGTGTCCTCACCGTCACCATGCCCAAGGTGAAGAAGGTGGAAGCGGAAAAAGCCCGCAAGCAGATCACAGTCGAGTAAGAGAATCCGCCATAAAGCAAGAAAGGGGTCAAGCGTTTGCTTGACCCCTTTCTGCGGTGCGGACGAGGCTCGAGCCCGCTGACGCGGGCAAGGGCCTTCGGCCCTCGCGAAATCAACGTTACCCCCCCGCCGCCTGCGGCGGCCGCCCCCTCGGGGGGCTGGGGTCGCGCATGAGCCCCGTCTGTAATGCAAGAAACGGAGTCTAGCCAAATGGCTAAACTCCGTTTCTGCGGTGCGGACGAGGCTCGAACTCGCGACCCCCGGCGTGACAGGCCGGTATTCTAAACCGACTGAACTACCGCACCAAATTATCAGTGAACTTCCCTTTCGGGATTGCAAAGGTAACACCTTTTTTTGAATCTGCAATAGCTTTTTTCAAAAAATTTACTCAAAGATTTCGGCCAGTTTGGCTTCCAGGGCTTCGCCGCGGAGACCGCGGGCCACGATGGTGCCTTCCGGGTCGATAAGGAGGTTGTCCGGAATGGAATTCACGCTATAAACTCCTGCGGCCACGCTCTGCCAATATTTCAGGTCCGAAAGATGGATCCAGGGCATTCCCCAGTCTTTGATGGCCTCCACCCAGTCTTCCTTGTCGCGGTCGAAGGACAGGCCCACTACGTCAAAGCCTTTGTCGTGATACTTCTTGTAAGCGGCAACCACGTTGGGCATCTCGGCTTTGCAGGGACCGCACCAGGCAGCCCAGAAGTCCACCAGGACCCACTTGCCCTGACCCACATACTCGCTCAGCTTGTGCAGATTGCCCTCCACATCGGCCTCTTCCAGATCCTCGAATTTCTGGCCGATAAAGGCCTTCTTCTTGGCTTCCGACTCGTCCATCTTGGCGTTGGATTCGTCAAAGCGGCGCTTGAGATCCACAGCATAAGGATGCTTGGTAAAAGGAGCGTCGGAGGACATCAGCTCATTGAATTTCTCGTCACCGGCCAGTGAAGGGACATGCTGGATAAATGCAACGGGAATGAGGTTATCCTTGTTCTCCTCGATGATGCCCATCATCACGTCGGCATACTCCTCAATCTTGGCCTGGTACTCCGTAATAAAATCGGCCTCCTTGGCTTCCTGCTCTTCCTTGGGGAGAGCCAGGAAAGCCTGGATGAACTTTGTATAATCTTCATATGCGTCCGAATTGCGAAGGTCGCATTCGGTGAGTTTGTTATTAAGCTCGGAACCGGATACGGTCTTTGCTACGACATCAATCTGCACGGGCTTGCCGTCATTGAAGAAAAGGAACCACCAGCTTTCACCATCCAGGTTAACAGCCAGGAAGGCATCCTTGGCGGCCTTTCCCTTCATCCGGAAAGAGCCGTCGGCAACAACGGCGCTGTCAATATGGGCCGATGTGAGCTGGTCATTGAGGTATACGACCGTACCGTCTTCCGGAGCGTTGATACCCGTGACATCATACTTGACATCTCCTGAGCACGCAAGTGCAAATGCGGCGGCAACTGCCAGCATTAAGATAGATAACTTTTTCATATTCAATAATTCTAAAATTTATTTCGATTAACTGAAGTTGCAAAGTTACAAGTAAACCCAGTGAAATCAAAATTATTTTTTTTATTATCTTTGGGGCATGAATCATCTGGGGGAAATCATATCCCTTATCGTGGCCCTTTCCTGGACCGTCACCGCCTGGTTTGCCGACAAGGCCAGCCGGAGGGTGGGCGCCATGGTCACCAACGTACTCCGCCTGGTTATGGCAACGCTTTTCCTGGGCGTTCTGCTGTGGATAACCATCGGCCACCCCTACCCCGTTTATGCCAATAAGGACACTTGGATCTGGTTGGGCCTTTCCGCCCTGGTGGGCTATATCTTCGGCGACTATTGCCTGTTCAACTGCTACGTATACATCGGCCCCCGTTTCGGGCAGCTGCTCATGACGCTGGCTCCGCCCATGGCCGCCATTGCAGGCTGGCTCATGCTGGGGGAAACCCTTTCCTGGAAATCCATCCTTGCCATGGCTATAACTCTTTGTGGTATTGGCATTTCCATCCTTAGCCGGGATGGCGGTGGAAAGCGCCTCAAACTGGATCTGCCGCTGAAAGGCATCCTCCTGGGAGTGGGTGCCGGCGTGGGACAAGGCGTGGGCTTGGTGCTTAGCAAAATCGGCATGCAGCATTATGCCGATGCCCTCCCCTCCGACGCCCCCGCCCTCATGGAGGGGATGCTGCCCTTTGCCTCCACCATGGTGCGCGCCATCATAGGCGGGCTGGGATTCTTCCTGATCCTGTGCCTTCAGAAAGACTTTGGCAAGCTAAAGAGCGCCGTCAAGGACTCTGTGGCCATGAAATATGCCTCCATCATCACGCTCTTCGGGCCGGCCATAGGGGTTTCCCTGTCACTGATGGCGGTACGTTACGCAAATGCCGGCATCGCATCCACTCTCATGGCTTTGACGCCGGTCATCATCCTGGCTCCGGAAGTGCTCATCAACAAGAAAAAGATCCGCCCCAAGGAGCTTGTCGGCCTTGCCGTGAGCATCACGGGCGTAGCGCTTTTCTTCCTGCTATAGGCCTTTCTTAACTTGGGGAGCGTCTTCACGCTTCTACTCTTCTCCCATACGGGCCTGAACCACGTTGATGACATAGTCTCCCGCCTTCTCGCATTCCCCGATAAGGTCGTTGAGCACAGTGCCCAGTTCATAGCTGTAAAGGTTCTTGTCCAGATTAGCTATATTCTTATCCTTCAGCTCATTGCGAAGGTTGTTAATCCTATGCTCAATATCATAGGACGTGCCGATGTTGAACTCTTCCCGGTGACCGCTTAACGCACGGTTCATCTGGGAGAGGGCTTCATCCACCAGTTCATACATCTGCAGGATACCCACATTGATACTGTCGTCGAACCACACTTTATGCTCCCGCTTGCGGCGCATGATACGGGCCAGGTTGAAGCAGCTGTCCCCCACGGATTCCAGTTCCCCGATCTGCCGCATCATGGAGCGGATATTCTCCTTGGTATCGTCCGACAGGTGAGCCGATCCCACATCGCCCAGATACTTGCCAATCTCGTTCTCCATCTGGTCACTCACGTCCTCGCCCTTCTGGATGCGCTCAAAGAGCTTTTCGAAAGGCTGGTCTTCCTGTGTGGCGTAGAGTTCCCTCACCAGGGCGAACAGACGCTGCATTTTTTCTCCAAATACCACAATCTCCTTCTGCGCCTGCAGGACGGAGATTTCCGGAGTCTTCATGAGACCGCCGCGGATGTATTGCAGACGGAATTCGTCCTCTTCCTCCGACTTCTTGGGCTTGATTATGAAGCAGACCAGTTTCTCAATCTGCGGAATGAGCCAGATGAGGATGGTCGTATTGATTACGTTGAAGAAGGTATGGAAAGTGGCCAGGGCAAAGGACAGTTTGGTGGGATCCTGCTCCGTAGCATTGGGATCCAGACCCACCACGCCGCAGACCATTCTCACAAAGGGGAAGAAGAAAATGAGCACCCACACCACACCGAACACATTGAACACCAAGTGCGCCATAGCTGTGCGCCGGGCCTGTGTATTGGCACTCATGGCCGCCAGGTTGGCGGTAACGGTGGTGCCGATGTTCTCACCCATCACCAGCGCAATACCCTGGAAGATAGTGATAGCGCCCGTGGCGCAAAGGACCATGGTAATGGCCATGAGAGCAGCAGAGCTCTGTACAAGGGCCGTAAGGATGGTGCCGATGAGAAGGAACAGTAGTATGGTTCCGTAATTTGTCTTGAAACTGGCGAAGAAGTCCACCACGGCAGGTTTGCTGGCCAGGTCCATCTCCACGCCCGTGGCCTTGAGCATTCCCAGCGCAAAGAGCAGGAAGCTAAGGCCGAAAAGGAAGTCTCCCAGATAACGCTGCTTTCCGGTTTGGATGAGGATGATACCCACCAGGAAAACGGGCCATACCACGTTGGCCATATTGAAGGAGAAGCCCGCCGACATGATCCAGGCACTCATGGTGGTACCGATATTGGCACCCATGATGATGGAAATGGCCTGTGTGAGGGTGAGCAGGGCTGCATTCACAAAGGACACCGTCATCACGGTGGTTGCGGCCGATGACTGGACCGCCACGGTGACAAGGGCACCGGTTGCCACACCGGAGAAACGGTTGGTGGTCATGGCCCCCAGCAGATGACGGAGCTGGGGACCGGCCATTTTCTGCAGGGCCTCACTCATCACCTTCATGCCATAGATCAGGAGGGCGATGGAACCCAGAAGTTTCAAAATGATTAGCATACGCGAAAGAATATTCTTTCTGCAAATATAATAAAATTTTGCATAGGTTTGACGGAATGTGTATATTCGCAACATGAGTATATTCCGTTTCACATCCCTCCTTTCCCTACTGGGTCTGATTGCCTGCGGGAGCGGCTATAAAGACCTGAATATCAATGATTTTGAAGAGACTATCGCCAACGGTTCCGTGGCCCTGGTAGACGTTCGTACCCCCGAAGAATACGCCGAAGGGCATCTTCCGGGAGCAGCCGTCTGCGACTGGAAGGCAGAAGACTTCCTTTCGCGGATGGAATCGGCCTTCCCCAAGGGGACTCCCCTGGCCCTTTACTGCCGGAGCGGAAGACGCAGCGCAGAAGCTGCCGCCGCCCTCTCCAAAGCCGGATACACCGTATACAACATGCTGGGAGGTTACCTGGCCTGGACGGAAGCCGGCAAGCCCACTACCAAATACGAGGTGGAAACCTTCTTCACCCGGGAAGGCCATCCGGTAGTGATTACCCTCATCAAGCACGGCACCCTGGCCCTTTCCTACAAGGGAAAGACCATCCATGTGGACCCGGTGAGCGGTCTGGGAAAACCTACGGACTATGCCGCAGAGTTCCCCAAGGCCGATGTAATCCTGGTCACCCACGAACACGGGGACCATTTTGACAGGGAGGCCATCGCCGCCCTTAATGAAGAAGGGAAAACCGAGTTCATCACCAACGCCCGCTGCGCAGAAATGCTGGGCTGGGGCAAGGTTATGGCCAACGGAGATGCGGGAAAGATCCTGGAAGATATTGACATCCAGGCCGTTCCCGCATACAATTATACAGAAGGCCACACACAGTTCCATCCCAAAGGCCGGGACAACGGCTTCGTCCTCACCCTGGACGGCCTGCGTATTTACATTGCCGGAGACACGGAAGACATCCCGGAGATGGCCGCCATCAAAGACATTGACGTGGCTTTCCTCCCCGTAAACCAGCCCTATACCATGACGGTGGACCAGTGCGTCAATGCGGCCAGGACCTTGAATCCCAAGGTGCTGATCCCCTACCACTTCGGTCAGACAGACCTTTCCGCCCTCCCCGGACAGCTACCTGGTATCCAGGTGCTCCTCCGTCAGATGCAATAAGGCCTACTGATTCATAAAAGGAAGATCCTTGGCCTGTTCCATAAGGAATTCGGCCATGGTTTCGTTGCTCTCCGAAGGTCCGTATAGCTCGTCAAACATGAGGCGGATTATGGCTTTTCCGCCACCGCTCTTCATAATATAGGCTATACACACATCCTGAGGTCCCACGGAGGAGGAAACGATATCCAGGTCCGTAAGCCCCATCTGGTGGCAGGCAATCTGATAAGCGCCTTCGGCATTCTCCTTAATCATCCGGGACACATCCCCCAGGGTCTTACACCCCAGGGCCTTGAAGATGGACAGGTACGGCATCAGGGGCACTTCCTGGATTTCGGCCTGGTTCATGGCTGCTATGCGCCGGATAAGCGGGCCGAAAGGATTCAGTCCCAGGTAACTGCGGAAGGTGTCACCGTCCAGCGGGACCTCGTCCAGATTGCCGGAGGCCACTAAGGCTTGCATCCGCCGGCGGTAGTCCGTGAGTTCCGTCCGGATCCGGCTGAACTGCTCGTCCACCAGCTCCAGCATGCCCGCCAGCTGGTTGATATTGCGGATATAGTACCGGGGTATTTCCACCCCGGACTTGTATCCGGTATCGTGGTCCAGCGTGGACCAGGCATGCTGCAGGATGGTTCTCATCTGAACTTCAAAGCGGTATGGCAGGCCGGGCGTGCGGCAGATGTAATGCAGCGAAAGATAGCCGAAACTGTCCAGATCGTGCAGCTTACGCTTGTCCACCGACTCCTCCCAGTCCACCTCGAACAGCCGTTCTATGGCCGATGCCACTTTGTCTACGTCGTCCAGATAAAAGGTAATCACACGCATGCCGAGGATGTCGGTAATATCGGCCAGCGATTTGTATTTGGCGCCCTTCAGCTCCAGTTTTCCGGCCAGAGAACTCTCCGTTTTGACACGGGACTCTACCGCCGCCACAAGGATGCCTGCGTCGGACAGGCACTTGCGGACACGGTTTTCAATATCTTCCCGTTTATCCTGGAAAAGGGACAGATGGTCCCGGTATTCCTGCAGAATGGCTTCTGCGTGTGAATCTAATACGTACATAAGGATGGATTAAGGATTGGCAGGACGGCCCATACGCGGCGGAGCGGATGCACGCAGGGGTTCACCCATGGCGGAAGCCTCCACATCGGCCTCGTCCAGCTTGAATACCATGAATTCCGGCTTATCGGCGGTATACGGGGTCCACTCGCCACCGTCCGGGCCGTTGGGATCTCCGTATTTGGCGAAATTGGTCCAGTAAGTGAGTTCCTTCTCCGCCAGATCCCAGTCGCCCTGGGTCCAGGGACGCCAGCAATGCTCCAGGGACTTGAACACGAACCAAAGGTCCGAAGAGTGGAAAGCGCCCTGCAGCACATTGGAGCGGCCATCCGTGGGCAGCGGACGGGCGAACTGGTATGCATAGGCCTTGCCGCCCATCTCCTGCCGGTTAAGGCAGAATTCGCTGATCTGGCCGGCCATGTTGCCGGAATCGTTGAGCGTGAAGCCAATCATGTACGGAACCTGCGCCAGAGAGCCGTCAACGCATGCCTCGTCGAAGGTTTCCTTGAGCACATAGCCGTCAATATACGGGCTGATGGGCATGGCGGAAAGGATGCTGCGCTTGCCTGTGGCCGATGTATAGAGGGTACCCATGGCATAGATGGTTTCCGTGGAAGCCCTGCGAAGGGCGGCGAGGTCCTTGAATCCGGCCCAATCGGCCACTTCCTTCACGGAGGCTTCCGCCTCGGCAAGGGTGGCCTGCGTCTGAGCGGGCATCACCGGTCCGCCCGGGAACATGGGCTGTGCAGGCTTACGGGGATCCACCAGGCCGCTGCCGCTCATGATCACAGCCTTGTTGAAAAGGCCCTTGGTGAGCGGAGAGGCGCTGAGGAACTTAACGCTGCGGGAACCGGCGCTCTGGCCGAAAATCATCACGTTGTCCGGGTCTCCGCCAAACTGGGCGATGTTTCTCTGCACCCAGCGCAGCACCTCAATCTGGTCCAGCGTGCCCCAGTTGCCGGTGGCATGCTCCGGATCTTCGGCCGACAGTTCCGGATGGGCAAAGAAGCCGAACGGGCCCACGCGGTAGTTGAACGAAACCAGCACCACGTCCTTTCCGCCCCAGTATTTGCCGTCAAACTCCGGCTCGCTGCCCCAGCCTTCGCGGAGGCCGCCGCCGAAGATCCAAACGGCTACGGGGAGTTTCTTATCCACCTGGCCGGGAGCCTTGGTCCAAACATTAAGATACAGGCAGTCTTCACTGTAAGGAGCCTCTTCCCCGTATCCCCATTCGGTGGTATAGCCGCCGGGATAATGGGCCGCCTGGAACGGCGGATGGCCGAACTGGTCGCATACGCGGACACCTTCCCACGGCACCACGGGCTGCGGAGCCTTCCAACGGTTCTCTCCGATGGGCGGAGCGGCATACGGGATGCCACGATATACATAAACACCCGGAACATCCTCCAGGAGCACGCCCTGGATCTGGCCTCCTTCGATGGTGAGGACAGGGTTATTGGGGGCGGACTGGCATGCGGCAAGGGCCAGGGCCAGTACGCTTAATAACAACGTCTTTTTCATGCGTTCAGGTTTTAAATGAAAAAGGAGGCCGGAGAAAAGGTCCGGCCTCCTTATTGATTCAGAAGAACTTAGTAGGTTACCACCGGCTCCAGCTGCTTGGCCAGGTCGATGTACTTCTGGATCTCCTTCTCCACGGGAGTGCGCTTGCAGAGGTGCTTCTCCTCGTTTACTTCCAGCATCTTGGCGGCCAGGTTGGCGGCGTTGCGGTTGCGAAGTTCCTTAACGGTGTCCACACCGGCGGCTTCCAGCAGCTCCGAGAACTGAGGGCCGACGCCCTTTACACGGAACAGGTCTGCATGATTTACCCAGGTGAGGATGAGGTCTCCGCGAATACCGGTTTTCTCTTCCAGAGCCTTGCGGCCCTTGGCGCTGGCGCCTTCTGCCAGAAGCTGGTCCACGGTCTCGATACCCGCGGCGATGAGCTTCTCTGCATACACGGGGCCTATGCCCTGAATGTCGATGATTTTGTAGGTCATATCAGTAGTTTTAAAAGGTTATGTCCTTAAATGGTCTCCCAAATATAATAAAAATTACGATAAAAAGAAAAAATTTCATATATTTGCATTGAAACCTAAAAAAGATGGACCTCTGCCCTTTGGACGCTGAAAAGATTTACTTTTCTTCGGACCTCCTCACCCTGGAGTGCGAGGAGGGTCCCGTCACACTCAAAATGAGTGAATGGCTCCAGCGGGATCCGGTCCGGATTCACAAGCTGGTTGTAAAGGAAAAAGCCCTCAAAGTGGATCAGATGGAGGTCTTCGCTCCCCTGGTTTCCAAACTCCGCCGGGCAGACTACGAGTATTACCGCCGCATCACCGGCCTCAAGATGATTATCGATTTCCCGGGGTTTTCGTCGGAAGTGGAAGCAAAAATCCCCTACGACACGGACCCTATCGCTTTCTACAAATGGTGGCGTAAGGGAAAGAACGAATACAAGGTCTATCTGTCTCCCGCCTATCAGTTCAAACTGTTCCAGAAGGTCTCTGCCATGGAACCCAAAGTCATGCTCAAAAAAGACATCGACTTTGTTAAAAACTTCTGACTATGACCCTGGAAGATATTCTCGGAGTCCCCACAGCCCCTTCTCCGGAAGAGCTTGAGCGGGACGTCTGGGACGACGAAAACTGCCTTAGCTACTCCTCCGACGGAAAGCGTCTTTTGGACGCGGAGAACTTCCCTTCCGAAGTAACGGTGAAGGAAGGCTGCGAGATAATCTGCGACGATGTTTTCGCCTTCCAGGACTATATGGCCGAAAGGACTATCGGCGAAGAGATTCCACTGGAGGAACGTTCCTCCTACCTGGAGAAAATCAAGCTGCCCACTTCCGTGACTCACATCGGCAAGGGAGCCTTTGCCGAATGCGGGGAACTGCTTACCATCAAACTCCCCACCGGCCTTCTGAGCATAGGAGAAAGTGCCTTTGCCGATTGCTGGCAGCTGGAAAAGATAACGCTTCCCGCCGGCACGCGCGTGATCGGTCCCCGGGCCTTCCAGGGCTGCGTGAACCTGTTTCAGGTACGGCTGAACAAAGCGCTGGAAGCCATTGGGGAAGACGCTTTTGACGACTGCGAAAGCCTGGAGACCATCCTGGTTCCTCACGGCATGCTGGAACGCTTCCTGAACCTGTTACCCAAAAATCTGCACGAATTCATAGAAGAGATATGACCGGACAGAAATTCACCGTGGAGCACGACGCTCCCCTGCTTAAATACCTATTTGAACTGTTCCCCGCCCAAAGCCGGACGGGCGTGAAGAACATGCTCTCCAAAGGGCAGATCCTGGTGAACGGGAAAAACTGCACCGCTTTTGACCAGCCCCTTTTCAAGGGAGACGCTCTCACGGTGCTCTCCAAGGGCGTTTCCATTGCCCGGGCCACCCGGAACGACGCCCGTGAAGAGGTGGAAAAAGCCGGGGTGAAGATCCTCTTTGAAGATGCATACTATCTGGTGGTGGACAAGCCCTCCGGGATGCTTTCCGTTTCCACCGCCCACGGCAGCACTGCCAAGACCGGTCACAGGGAAAAGACCCTGTATGCCCTTCTGAATGCATACGTTAAGGTCAATGCCCGCATGCAGCGCAAGGAAGACCTCCTTTCCGGTGTGGCTCCGGACCGCTCCACCGCCAAGGTCTGGATAGTGCACCGCATTGACAAGGGCACCTCCGGAGCACTGGTCTTTGCCAAGAGCGAAAGGGCCAAGGACATCCTCCAGAGCAAATGGAAGGATCTGGTACTGGAACGCACGTACCTGGCCTTCCTGGAAGGCAAGGTGGAAAAGAAGGCCGGCGCCGTACAGAGCTGGCTGGTAGAGAATCTCAAGTCCCTCAAAATGAACTCCTTCCAGGAAGAGGTAAGGGACGGTCAGCTGGCCATCACCCACTATAAGGTGCTGGGTTATTACCACCGGGGACGCAACCCTTACACCCAGGTGGAATTCACCCTGGAGACCGGCCGGAAGAACCAGATCCGCGTCCATGCCCAGGACATGGGCCATCCCATTGCCGGAGACGACAAGTACGGGGCCGATACAGACCCCATCCGCCGGCTGGCCTTGCACGCTGCCACCCTGGTGTTCCGTCATCCTTTCACCAACAAGACCGTGCGTATCAAGTCTCCCCTGCCGGAGCCCTTTAACCGCTTTGAACCCTTAGACTGATGAAGCGTTTTGCCCGCACAGAACGGCTGGTGGGGCCGGACGGCATGGAGAAGCTGTCCGCCGCCCGGGTAATCCTTTTTGGCGTAGGAGGGGTGGGCAGCTGGTGCGCCGAGGCCCTGGTGCGCAGCGGTATCGGCCGGCTCACCATCGTGGATCCGGACTGTGTGGACGAAAGCAATATCAACCGCCAGTTGCCGGCCACAAGCGCAACTGTGGGGCGTCCCAAGGTGGAAGTCCTCCGGGAAAGGCTGCAGGAGATCAACCCGTCGGCCGATATCAGCGCCCTTCGCCGGCGCTATGAGAAAGGGGCCGATTTCGCCATGGCGGAGTATGACGTGATCATCGATGCCATTGATTCCCTTACGGACAAAATGAACCTCCTTCTGGAGGCATCGGCCACTCCCGCTAAGGTGTACTGCTCCCTGGGTGCCGCCTGCAAAACCGACCCTACAAAGGTGCGGGTGGCCGAATTCTTCTCCGTAAGAGGCTGTCCGCTGGGGGCCGCGCTCCGCAAGAAGATGCGGCAGAACAAGACCCTTCCCTCCAAACCCATCCTCTGCGTTTACGACGATGAGGTGCTCCCCAATCTGGGCGCGCCGCAGGATCCCGGTCCCGGGAAGGCCGTAGCCAACGGGACGTTTGCTCATATTACAGGTATTTTTGGCTTTACCCTGGCGGGACTGGTTATCCAAGACATTCTGGGCAGATGCCCTTCACCAGATAACTCACAGATTCCGGGTTAAACCCTTCCGGAACCGCCACCGGCGGCACCGGCGTATCTTCCAGACAATAGGTTTTATGGCAGTGCGTGCAGTAGAAATGCACGTGGACGTCGTCGTCGTGCTCTTCGTCGTGACTGTGGCAGAGCTCATAACGCACGCCGTCACCGGCGTCTTCCAGCACATGTACCAGGTGCGCCTCCCGGAAAGCCGTGAGCGCCCGGAAGACATTGCTCTTGTCAATGGTTTCCAACTGCATCTCCAGTTCCATCAGGGACAGCGGACGGTTGGCATCCTGCAGGGCGCGGGCAATTAGAAGACGGTTGGCGGTTGGTTTAACGCCGTGATGTTCAAGCAGTTCCTCCAGGCTCATAGCAACTCCTCCAATAAAGCCTTGCAATGGCCGGGCAGGATAATATGATGGTTGCCGATGGGGTTGGTGAGGAAATAGCGGGCGTCCTCCGACCGCAGTTTCAGAACCACCTGCGTGCGGCAAAGATTGTCTTCGTACTGGTTGTAAAGGAGCTCTCCTTCGGCAGCAAAATGGCGGTCCAGCTTGCCGGAGAGCTTGAAAACAGTCACCGGACCTTCCGGCAGTTCTCCGTGGATGCCCACGCCGATGCCGGATTCAAAATGCGTATCGTACTGCCAGTTCCCCACCATATTGAAGGGCACGGTGCAATGGGCGAAGAGGATTTCTCCGCTTTCCACGTCTATGCGGGAAGGATTGGCCTGGAAGCCCGTGCAGCCCATAAGAGCCTGCGCCGCCATCATGGACAGCAGGGCCGGAACATCCCCCTCGCAGGAAGCGGGAATGCCGTCGGCATTAAAGGAGGCCAGGGCCAGGCAGCCGGTGTTGCCCACCTCGGTAAGGAGGTCAAAGCAGCGAAGGGTGAAAGCGCTAAGCTCATAGCGGTTCACCAGGGCCTTCAGCGCATGATAGATCTGGGTGGCGCCGGGATAGGCCTTGCGGACATTATCGGCCATGGGTTCATCGGAGGGAGCGCTGTCCTTGGGCGCTTTGGCTATTTCCTGCAGCAGTTCTTCCATGGGGATTTCCAGCAACCGGGCGCCCCAGCGGTCCATGATGGCCATGGGATCCGCCTGGCTGGCAATGAGCCAGTCGGAAGGCTGGCCGATGACGCCGATCCGCGCGCCCTGCAGTTTTTTGCGGGCCTCGGCCACGGTTTCCAGCGCGCGCACCCGGGCCTGGAGATATGCCGGCGAGCCGTGCAGGACCTCTCCTTTGAGCCCCTGCTGACGCAGGTAGGACAGGATTTCCAGCGATGCCGCCAGGGAATTGCTCTTCCCGGAAGTGAGCAGGTAATAGCGCTCCGTTCCCCGGGCCAGCATCTCCGGCAGGAGGCTACGGAAAATGCCCTCCGCACCGCCTGTACGCACATAAATGAGGTCCAGGTTGTGCGTGCCGAAGTCCGCGAAATCGGCCCCGCGGAAATCGTAGTTCCCTTCCGGGAACACGCCCTTTAAGAATTCGTCGCTGAGACGCGACACACTGGCCTCGTCATGCAGACCGGAAGTGATGGTATATACTGCTGTCATCTGTTTTTTGATTTATTTTCGTGGCATTTTTTTCAACTCCCGTAGGGAGTGTACCGGGCGTACATGACCGGAGGGAATTGGAAAAAAGGGCCGAAAAGAAACAAAAAAAGGGAAAGCTGATTACATCGCACCGCTACGACCTCCTACCCTTGCTACATTCCTGTCCTGGGGGAATTCAGAGGGAGCTGGTCGTGTAAGACTTTCCCAAGGCAAAGGTAGCCATTTTTCAGGAACTACCAAAAATTATACTTTCAAACTGTCAAAAATAAAAGGAAGCAAATCGTCCACGCAGAAGAATTTGCGGATGCGTTTGCTGCCCACAAGGATCACTTTCATGGGCTTGCCCTGTTTCTTCTGGTATTCCGCCATCACCTGCCGGCAGGCGCCGCAGGGGGATGCGGGGCTTTCACAAAGCACGCCATGGTCGCTTCCAGCAATGGTTAGGGTGTCCATGGCCAGGTCCGGATAATTGGCATTGGCCCAGAACATGGCCGTACGCTCTGCACACAGGCCGGAGGGATAGGCGGCATTCTCCTGATTGGCGCCCTTGACAAGGGTACCGTCTTCCAGGAGCAGCGATGCGCCCACCTGAAACCGGGAATACGGCGAATAGGAACCCTTCTGGGCCTCCAGGGCCGCTGCAACCAACTTTTGATCTTCCAGGGACATTTCCTCTACGGAAGCGTATTCCTCATAGCGGATGGTTATCTTCTTTTCAATCATGTGGCTTCTGTTTTTCCTTAAAGTTTTACAAGATAGGCATTTTTTTTCAAATATTATCAGTTTTGGGGCATTTTGCTTATTTTTGCAGTAGAAATGGCCGACAACAGTCATATCAAGGTGTGCGTGGGGCTTTCCGGCGGGGTGGACTCGTCGGTGGCCGCTTATCTCCTGAAACAGCAGGGGTACGACGTGTTTGCCATGTTCATGCAGAACTGGCATGATGCCGATTCCACCCTTCACGGGGACTGTGAGTGGGAAGAGGACCGCTTTGTGGCAGAGATGGTGGCCCGGAAGATAGGCATTCCCTTCTATTTTGTGGACCTTTCCAAACAATACCGCCAGCGGGTGGTGGACTACATGTTTTCCGAATACGAAAAAGGCCGTACACCCAACCCGGACGTGCTTTGCAACCGGGAAATCAAGTTCGATGCCTTCCTGGAAATAGCCCAAAAATACGGGGCCGATTATGTGGCCACGGGGCATTATTGCAGGAAGGAGGAGATTCCGGGTCATGCCCGGAATGACGGTGGCGCCGTCGTGGCCGGCCCCGACCGGCCATCTCCGGTTTACCGTATCCTGGAGGGTACGGACCCCAACAAGGACCAGACCTATTTCCTGTGCCAGCTGAGCCAGGAACAGCTCGCCAAGGCCCTGTTTCCCATCGGCCATCTCCGGAAGCCGGAAGTACGGCAGATTGCCAAGGAGGCGGACCTCCCGTCGGCCGATAAGAAGGACTCGCAGGGCATCTGCTTTGTGGGAAAGGTGGATCTGCCCACTTTCCTGAAGCAGAAGTTGGCCTCGGTGGAAGGCGAAGTGGTAGAGGTCTATGATCCGTATTTTGCAACGGACGAACTCTATCAATGGCAGCAGAAAACCCTCACCGGACTGCTTAGGGACGGGATTTCCCTGGACAGGACCGTACATTATGCACCTGAGGAGAAGGTGCTCACCACCGACGGAGAGCCGCTGGGAGAAAGTCCTTTCCAGGCCGATAAGGTGGCCGGGCTTTCAGACGAAGACCTGCAGCGTCTTTCGCAGCCGCTTCATTACAATCTCACCTTTGAGACGGAGACTTACCGCAGTGGCCGGAAGCACATCAAGAAGACCCGCTACAAGGAGAATCCTTGCGGTCGGATTGTGGGTACGCACGAGGGAGCGCAGTTCTATACCATCGGCCAGCGAAAAGGTTTAGGCATCGGCGGGCATGCGGAGCCTGTCTTTGTGATTGCCACAGATACGGAGGCCAACCGGGTGTATGTGGGAGAAGGACATAACCACAAGGGACTCAGCCGTTTCTGTCTTCGCGTAGCTCCGGAGGAGATTCACTGGATCCGTACGGACCTGGCCATGGTTCCCGGGGAAATCCGACGTTACCGCATACGCATCCGCTACCGCCAGCCGCTCCAGGGCGCAACGCTCCTGATGCGGGAAAGCGGCCTGTATATCCTTTTTGACAAACCCCAGCGCGGGATTTCTCCCGGCCAGTTTGCCGTGTGGTACCAGGACGACGAAATGCTGGGCAGCGGAGTTATTTAATGAGAAGGTGCTCCAGCGTGAGTTTGGGCACAAAATGCACCCCTTCCTTCCTGTAATACTTCAGGTCCGGATCCGGGCCTTCGGCCGGTATGAGAAAGATGTTCTCGGCCGGTTTGCCTATGGCTATTACGGCAACGGGCTCCAGAGGTAAAGCCAGGGCCTCACGCAGTTTCTCCTTCTGGAAATTCAGGATAAAGATGCCGCCCAGGCCCATCTCCACGGCCTTGAGGAGGATGCTCTGGCCGGCAAAGCCCAGGTCTATATCAATCACCTTGTCTTCCGGAATGCTGCTGCAGATAACCAGGAAAGCCTTGGGCTCCATACCGGGCTTGGGCAAATGCTCCTCCGGCAGGGCGGCGCCCAACTTGATGAGCGGCAGCACCTTATCGGCCTCTTCTTCCGTTACAAGGCGGTATCTCAGGACCTGCCGGTTCATTCCGGAGGCGGCCAGCGAAGTCACCTTCACCAGGCTCTCCAGCTCTTCCCGGGTCACTTTCCGCGAGGGGTCATAGCCCCGGTAACTACGGTTCCGGTGCAACAGAGAATCCAGCGAAGGATGGTTCCGTTTCACCACCGTTTTCCGCTGTTCGGCAAGCTCCTCCTGCCGTTTTTCCAGATAATTGTCTGCCATAATGGTTTGCTTTTCGGCAAAGGTAAACATTTTTACGTATCTTTGCGTTATTATGCCCAGTTACCTGCAAATAGAGAACATTTCCAAGAGCTACGGGCCCAAGGTGCTGTTCCAGCATATCGACTTCAACATCAACGAAGGCGATAAGGTGGCGCTCATTGCACCCAATGGTACGGGAAAGACTTCGCTCCTTAGGATCCTGGCGGGGAAAGATGCCTCGGACAGCGGCGGAAAGGTGCTGTTTCTCAAGGATATCCGCATTGCTTTTCTGGAACAGGAGTACGCGTATGACCCGGAAAAGACCATCTTCCGGCAAATCATGGATGCATCGGCCCAGTGGACGGAGCACCTGGACACGGACCACCTGTGGCAGTACGAACTTAGGGTGAACCAACTCCTTACCCAATTCAGCCTCACGGACCCGGAAAAGCCCATGAAGGACCTTTCCGGCGGCGAGGTAAAACGCGTGGCGCTCACGCAGATGCTGGCCTCCGAGGCCGATTTCTACATCATGGACGAGCCCACGAACCACCTGGACATTGACGCCATCGAATTCCTGGAAAGTCACCTCAAACACAGCCGCTGCACCCTCTTCATGGTCACGCACGACCGTTATTTCCTGGACCGAGTGTGCAACACCGTGATGGAGATGGACCGCGGTAACATCTACATCTACCGCGGGGACTACATGAACTTCCTGGAAAAGCGCCAGGAAAGGATTGACAATTATAATGCTGAGACTGAGAAAGTCCGCAACATCTACCGGCGGGAACTGGAATGGATGCACGCCTCCCCCTGCGCCCGCACCGGCAAGGCCAAATACCGCAAGCAGGCCTTCTGGGAAATCAAGGAACGGGCCGATGACAGCTACATCCAGAAGAAGGTGGACCTGAGTGAAACGCAGGCCAAATCCACCTATCTGGGTAACAAAGTGATCAACTGTAAGGACGTGAGCTTCTGGTGGGAAGACAAATGCTATCTGAGCCACTTCAGCTACAATTTCCAGCGTTATGAGCGGGTGGGTATCGTGGGCCGGAACGCCGCCGGAAAGACCACTTTCCTGAACCTGATCACGGGTGGCTGGCGCCCGGAGCTGGGCGGAACCTTTGAAGGCGTGGTGGAACTGGGCGAATCCCTGAAGATTGGCTATTATCACCAAAGTGGCATGGAATTCAAAGCCGGCCAGACCGTGCTGGAGACCGTAAACGATACCCATCTGCTTAACCGTTTCCTTTTCACGCACGACATGCTCAATAACCCCGTGGAAAGGCTTTCCGGCGGGGAAAAGCGCAGGCTGTACCTCCTTACCATCCTGCTGCAGCAACCCAATTTCCTCATCCTGGACGAGCCCACCAATGACCTGGACATCGTCACCCTGGAACTGCTGGAAGAGTACCTCCTGGAATATAAAGGCTCACTGGTAATTGTGAGCCACGACCGCCACTTCCTGGACCGTCTGGTGGACCACCTCTTCGTGTTTTGCGGAGACGGCGTGGTAAAAGACTTCGTGGGCAACTACACGGAGTACAGGACCTTTATCAAAGATTACGAGGCGGCGCAGAAAAAGGAGATGGCCGGTCAAGCCGGCCATGACGAAAAAAAGAGCCGGAACGTCATGCCCGGCAACAATAACGTCATGCCCGGCAACGACCGGGCATCTCAAAAAAAGCGTAAACTGTCCTGGAAGGAGCAGCAGGAGCTGAAAGCGCTGGAGGAACGCCTTCCGGCGCTGGAAGCCGAAAAGGCGGAGCTGGAGGCAAAACTCTCCAGCGGTACACTCAGTGCCGATGAACTCCAAAAAGCCTCCACCCGGTACGGCGCCCTGCAGGAAGAGCTGGACGAAGCCGAGATGCGCTGGCTGGAACTGTCTGAGATTTAACGGATTCCGTACAAATAGGCCAACAGGGCCGTCTTTCCCCGCATGGTCTCACGCGGGGTAAATTCGGAATTTACCCACATGTAACGCTGGTTGAAATAGCTCTCCTGCCGGGGCCATCCGCCGTTGTCCCAGGAAGGGTAGCAGCGGTCCAGCAGGATGCGGGCGTCGCCTCCGTCACCCCGGGACCAGGTTTCCGTTCCGTTGAAAGGGGTCTGCCCGGGGAAGGTTCCGGGATCGCCGTCATTCCGGCCGGGCGAATATACGTCGGTGATGTGTCGCTGGCCCAAACCGGTCATTTCCACAATGTTCCCGGGATTGCGTCCCAGGCCCCAGCCGGCCTCGTCGTACATGGCCTGCTCCAGCTCTACCCGGCGGGCCGGATCCTGGCAGAGATAGTGTGCCAGGATAACCAGTTGCAGATTCTCGTTCGTTATCCAGCGGTTGTCGGAGGCACTCCGGCGGGAAGGCCGTTCCCGCGAAGGTGCCAGATGCTGCTCTTCGGCCTGGGTCTCCACATCGGCCCGGATTCCGTCGTACCAGTCCGGATAATGCCGCTCCCAGGGGCAGGTCACATAGGCCACAGCGGCCCAATACTGGCAATGGGCATTGGTCCAGGCCCCTTGGACAAGCGGGAAGGAGACTTCCGCTGCAGCCAGGTCTTCCCAGGCTTTGTCGCCGGTGAGGTTATATAGGAAGGCGGCGGCCATCTGTTTGAAATCCCGGCCCCGGAGCTGCCACTCGCCCACCGCCTGACGGTCGTCCAGCTGGTTCCACTCCTGCTTTTCGGCATAGCGGAAGGCCGTGATGGCTTCGTTGCGGTAAAATGCGCTCAGCTCTTCATTGCCACTGATCCGGAAGGCCTCGGCCAGCATGGCGCAGTTGGCCGCATTGGCCCAGGCCGCCATGGTGGTGCTTCCGGCCTGGAACATCATGGTCCAGTCCCTGTCCGGATTGGTAACTCCCTGGGAATAACCTCCTTCCGCATCGCGGATGCTAAGGAAGAAGTCCACTTCGTTGCGTACTTCGTCCAGCAGGTCCGGAATGCCGTTTCCGCTTTCCCGGATGCCCAGGTTGTCTTCGCTCTGCCGGCCACCGGTGAGAAGATAGGGCACCAAAAGGTCGTAGATATTGCTCACGTGCGCCAAGTGCCGGTCCCAGTCCATGGCGTCCGAATGTCCGCCCCGCACCTTGTCGTTGACGGGATTGCCTTCGGGCCGATGCTGATAGAAAGAGGAGGCTTCTGCCTTCTTGAAATGCGGTTCATCCCACACGTCGCCGCGGTTCTTCCGCCAGTCCGGATGCCAGGGCTGGAGGTCGGAGAGGTACACCTTGAAGCCCTCAGGATCGTTTTCCTGGAAACGCGGCTGGCGGGCTATCGGCCACACACCGGCATCCATGGGCTCTCCCAGGCGCATATAATAATATCCCCGCACCGAATAGCGGAACGGCTCATAATAAAGCTCCGGATCTATCTCAAAGTCCATGCTGCACCCAACGCCATCCACCACCAGGCGGTATTTCCCGGGGATGGATTCGCGGAAAGCCAGGCACCAGACCGGAGAGCCGGTAAGGTCCTTCTTACCTGCCTCATATTCAGATGCTTCCTGCGGTTTCCAAAGCGACACCTCCCGCAGCGGGCGGCGTACGCCGGTATTCAGGTTGTAAAGCCACACCTGCTTTCCCACGAAGGAACTGTAATCCCTTGGACCGCCGTCCCCCATCCAGTAATACAGATCGGCCTTCTTTACGTCCTCGGCGGGCGTATACCCCAGGATATTAACGTGGATGGCCTCGGAGGGCGTATTCCAGATGTCGAAGGTGATCTGGGCCGACGGTCTGTCGGAGCCCGCCTCTGCCGGAATGGACACGGTATAGGTATATCCCTGTTTCATGGCCGATGGAAGCCGGAGGAAAATCCAATGGTCCAGCTCGCTGGTGAGCGTATGGTCCGTATTCATGGGCTTGGATTTGCGGAATACCGCCACGGCCGCCCTTCCCTTGGCACCGTATGCCGGATCCTGCCGGGAAACGATGTTCCATGCGGCCTTGACCGATTCCGGATTGAAGCGAGGAAGGAAGGTTTTAAGTGTATCGTCCCCCTCCATAAAGGTATGGCCCAGGAAAGCGCTGGGGCCGGTTCCGTTGTCCCGGTAGCGGACTTCTCCGTCCCGGAAATGTAGGACTAAATATTCCTGGTCCAGGCAGCGGATTTCCACCAGAGAGGATGCTCCGCCAAGGAGTTGGAACGCAAAGAGGCAAAATGCCAGAAATAGGGCTCTACGCATAATCAATTTGTTTTCAAGGGCTTAATTTAGCCAAAAAAAAACACAATCCAAAACTTTTTGATTTGTTTCCAATTCTTTGTATTTTTGGATAAATGAAATATGTCCTTAATCCGCAGACCCATCCGCACTATAACATGGCCTTCGACGAGGCCCTGCTCAACAGTCCCATGACGGAGGGTCCGGTCTTCTGCCTGTGGCAAAACCGGCCGTCGGTTATCATCGGCCTTAACCAGAGTGCGTATGCAGAGGTAAACCTCCCTTACCTGGAGGCCAACGGCATTGTTCTGGCGCGGCGGGTGACGGGCGGCGGAGCGGTGTATCACGACCTGGGGAACCTCAACTACACCATTACCGGAGGAATCCGGGATCTGGACGAGGAAGCCTGCCTGCAGAAAGTTGTGGAGGCATTGCGCAGTTTGGGCGTACCGGCCGAAAAGACAGGCCGTAACGACATCCTGGTGGAAGGCCGCAAATGCTCCGGCTACGCCAAACGGATGGAGAAGGACAGGATCATGATCCACGGAACGCTCATGTTTAGCGTTAATCTTCAGATGCTTACGGAAGCGCTGGCGGTTCCGGGCAGCAAACTCTCCGCGGCGGGAATCGCTTCCGTGAGGAGCCGGGTGGCCAACTTGAAGGAATACCTGCCGGGGCTGCCCACCATACAGGCATTTCAGGCTGCTTTACAGGAAAAACTGGCCGGGAACGACAGCGAAATCATCCCCTCATCAGCCTGGCTTACCTCCGTCCAAAAGATGGTCGATGAAAAGTTTTCCACCTGGGACTGGAACTTCGGCCATTCCCCCGTGGCCGAATTCCAAATGCGCAGGAAATTCCCCTGCGGCACCGTAGAAGCCCGTTTTTCGCTCAAACACGGCTACCTGGACGGCGTCTCCTTCGGCGGAGATTTCCTGGGAAACAAGCCCGCCGGAGAACTGGCGGAACGGCTGCAGGACATCCCCTATCGCCTTCCGGAAGTGGAAGCTGCACTGGCAGATGCCGGAGAGTATTTTGACGGTCTGTCGGCCGGGGAGCTGGCACCTTTCATTTTAGGAAATAATTCCTTAAATTTGTAGGACGTAACGCATTTTATTATGACAAGAGGCAAAGTTATAGGCTGGACCATCACAATTATCATTCTGGCCCTGTTGGCAGGATTCTGCTATTTTAAATTCTGGTGGGTTTTCAGTGACGGCACCAAGACCGGAGAGCTCAATTCGCTCACCTATACCGGTTATATCTTCAAGACCTACGAGGGGGAGATCATCCTCACCGGATACGGCAGCAAAAACAGCGCAGGCACCGTCCAGTCCAAGAATTTCAAATTCTCCGTGGCCGATGAGAAAGTGGCCGAGCAGCTTTCCCAGATGACAGGACACCGCGTTACCGTCCATTACAAAGAGTACAAGGGCACCCTCCCCTGGCGCGGCTACGAGCGAAGCATCGTGGACAGCGTCACGGAACTGGAAATAGCCCCCGAACATACCTACGAACCGGCTCCGGACGAGATTTTCCTTTAGCATATGAAAAAATACCTCATAACCCTTGTTGGCGCCGCCCTTATCGGCAGCGCCCTTTTTGCACAGAACAGCGTCATTGACACCCGTCCCGCCCATGACGGAAAGGACCTCACCATGGAGGAAGCCATCTACTCAGGTGTGGGCTATGCCCGCGCCGCCGCAGGCTGGATGAACAATGAATTTTACCTTGTACAAACCCCCGACGGCGTCTTCCAGGGCCGGGTGGGCATCCCCTTCCAGCGTACGCCGTATACGGCCGAGCGCAGAGAGCGTTCCCGTTACAACATGGGAAAAGCGGGCTTCGGCATCCGTACGGAGGGGAATTCCATCTACGGCTTCAAGGACGGGAATGATTTCCCGCTGGCCGTTTCGGAGGACAGAAACATCGTTTACGGACAGATTGTGAGCCGGAACGAATTCGGCATCAACGCCGGCTATTACTGGTCCCCGGAAGGCAATCTCCTGGCCTTCTACCGCAAGGACGAATCCAAGGTGACGGACTTCCCGCTGCTGGACATCCAGAACCGCACCGGAGAGCTCCGGCTCATCAAGTATCCCATGAACGGGATGGATTCGGAGATCGTGAGTGTGGGTATTTATGATTTCCGCACGGAAAAAACTGTCTATCTGCAGGTTACAGACTTCACGGAAGAGCGCTTCATTACCAATGTCAGCTGGTCTCCGGACGAAAAATACGTCTATGCGCAGGTCTTGGACCGCAGCCAGCATCACTGCCGATTAAACCAGTACCGCGCCAGTGACGGCTCCTTCGTGCGCACCCTCCTCACGGAGGACAATGAGGCCTGGGTGGAGCCGCAGGACCCGCTCTATTTCCTCAAGGGCCGCACGGACCTCTTCCTTTACCGCACGGACAACCGGGACGGCTACAAGAACCTCTACCTGGTGGACACCCTGGGCCAGATCCGCCGCCTTACGGCTGTGGATGCCGATGTGGAATACCTGGACAACAACGGGGCCGATGTCTTCTATACTTCGGCCGAAATATCGCCCGTAGAGAACCATCTGTTCAAGGTTTCCATTGCACTGGCCCCCAAGGGCGGGCTCAAGAAGGCCAAATTCGGCAAACCCGTTCAACTCACCCAGGGCCGTGGCTGGCATTCCGTTAGCCTGAACGAGGACCTAAGCTGGTTCACGGACAGCCGCAGCAACCTTAACACGCCGCTGGACATCACCGTCTTCAGTACGGACGGCAAGCAGTCCTTCCCGGTAATCAGCCTGCCGGATCCGCTGTCGGCTTACGCCTCCTGTCAGGTGGAACTGGGCACCGTTCCCAGCGCCGACGGCCTGTATGAGAACTATTACAGGCTCATCTACCCCAAGAACTTTGATCCATCCAAGAAATATCCCGTGATTCTCTACGTCTACGGCGGTCCGCACAGCCAGCTTGTGCAGGATTCCTGGCTGGCCTCCATCCGGATGTGGGAAATGCTCATGGCCCAGAAGGGCTATCTGGTCTATATCCAGGACAACAGGGGCACGCCCAACCGCGGTGCGGCCTTTGAGAAGGCCATCAACCGCCGCTGCGGACAGGAAGAGATGAAGGACCAGATGGTGGGTATCAACTGGCTCCGCAGCCTCCCCTATGTGGACGCAGAGCGTATCGGCGTACATGGCTGGAGCTATGGCGGCTTCATGACCATCTCCCTCATGACCACCTATCCCGATGTATTCAAAGTGGGCGTGGCCGGTGGCCCGGTCATCGACTGGAAATGGTACGAGATTATGTACGGAGAGCGCTACATGGACAATCCGGAAACCAATCCGGAAGGCTTCCAGGAAACCTCTCTGATAGAACATGCCCAGAACCTCAAGGGCAAGCTCCTCATCTGCCAGGGCGCCGTGGACAACACCGTGGTGTGGGAACACAGCCTCAGCTTTATCCAGGCCTGCATAGACAAGGAAATCCCCGTGGATTACTTCCCGTACCCCATTGCAGAGCATAACGTGCGGGGACGCAACCGTATCCATCTGATGGACAAGGTAACCCAGTACTTCGAAGATTACCTTTGATGCACCCCAAGTTCATCCTCTTCGCATCGGCCGATAAGCCCCTTGCCGGAACCTTTGTGTATGGAATGACCTTCCAGCACAAGGACCTGGTGAAGGGCTACGGGAAGGTGCACGGCGGCGGCTGGTACCAAAAGGATGACAAGCACAAAACCATGACCCTGTACGGCAGTTCCGGGGATTACGGAGAGCCGGATTTCAATTTCCTGAACCGTATCCCTTCGGAACTGAAGGGATACAGGTTTATCTTCACCCCCATACAGGGCCTGCCGGGCAATGAATTGCCCCTGGATGATGTGGAGTGGGTCTAGCCCTATTTGAAGTGTCCCAGTTTCTGGGAAGGCAGGGAGATCTTGAGTTTAAAGGTGGTTTTCCCCTTGTAGTACACTACGTCCAGCGTGGTGCCGTCGTTCTCAAAGAAAATGGAGCGGATGTATTTGTCCGTGCGCCTGTCCTTGCAGATGGGTTCGCACCAGATGAGGTTTACGTCCCCGCTCTTGCGTTCCACCTCGCATAGGACCGTATAGCCCCGGATGTCAAACTGCGCCACGCTGCTGGTCTTTCCCCTTTCCTTCTTGGCCGACTGACAGGCCTGGGCAATGGAAGACTCCGGGTCCAGGCGGCCGAAAACCAGCTTGGTTGCCGTGGTTTCGGCCTTGGGATTCTTCTCCAACCACCAGCGGATGGATTCGTCCGTGAGCAAATCGGCCTTGGAGATCTGGACCAGGGCAGGATTCTCCCGGAGTTTGTTCGTCAACCAGGCCATCTCGGCCGAGGAAGTCACACCTTCCATCATCTCCGGACTCTGGCCTTCGATTTTAAGTGAATCGGCCGACAGGGCATTCCCGTAAAACAGAGCCTGATACAGCAGATCTTCCTCCGGAACAAACAGGGCTTCAACATACTCCGTAAACCCATTACGGTAAGCAAAATACACGTAATTGCGCTTGGTGTTGAACGGGGTGACTACCTCCATCGGCGCCATCAATATAAGGGAATCGGGCGGGGTTTCCTCCATGGTGTACGCATCCAGGCGACGCACCTCCTCCAATGTCCCGTCCGGAGTTAAGAATCTGAGTGATAAGTCTTTATCAAGAGCTAAAACATGATCCACCTTGTCCTTTTTCCAGCCCACGGCGTCCAGGGCGTTACCCGCCACAGAGAGTGCCTCCTCCTTGGAGATCTTGCTGAAATTGGCATCCACATACTCCAGATACAAAAGGGAATCCTTCATCTGCTGTACCTTGGGTACATAGATGGACTTGGGATACTTCTTGAGGAACTTATCGGCCGCCTGAATGGTGGGATTCTTCATGGTGTTCCCATACAGCTTTTTTTCGGCCCGGGACTGGGCGTTCAGGCAAAGGGGCAGCCAGAGCAATCCTGCTATGAGTAGGGTTTTGAGCGTCTTCATTGTAGCAAAGATAAGAAAAAAAATTTATCTTTGACAGAGCAAATAACCACAATTATGAAACGCAGGACTTTTATCAAGCTGGCAGCCATCACCCCCGTTGCCGCAGCTGCCCTTAACCCCATGAATCTTGCCAAAGGACAAATTCCTCCGGGAGGACGTCCTCCGCGCGGCGGATTCCCGCCCAGGGATCAGGGCCCCACTGAATATGTGCCCACCGGCCCCGGCATACAGGTAAGGTTCCTGGGCACCGGCGGTGCCGACTGGAGGGGACCGGCGGAAAACGGGGAACTGCGCCGTCACGCCAGTATCCTGGCCGACGGAAAGGTTCTGTTCGACTATACCGCCACATCGGCCGATATGATTCCGGAAGGCGTTCATCCTCAAGTGATTTTCTATACCCACTCCCACAACGACCACTATGAGCCCAGGCCCGCCCTGGAGCTGGGCATCCGACGCGTATATCTTAGCGAGACCTGGCTGGAACGGGCAAAAAAGGACTTCCAGCGCGCGGCCGAACAGACGGGAAAACCGATGCCGGAAATCATTCCCCTCAAGCTGGGACAGACCGTGGAGCAGGACGGCCTGAAGGTTACTCCCCTTCCGGCCAACCACGCCTCTAACCATGTGGACGAGGAAACCGTCATCTATCTCATTGAAAAGGATTCCACCCGCCTGCTCTATGCCACGGACACCGGCGGACTCACCGCCAGGGCCACCGGCTATGCCGGCATCGGCCAGTTCTCCTTTGAACGGAAATTCTTAACGGGCATCATCATGGAAGCCACCATGGGCGTGGGCTACAAGGAAGACCAGCGCATCTTCTCCCACTCCAGCGTGGATCTGGTGGCCAGTACCGTCAGAGTGCTGTCAGAAAGCAGAAAATACCTCCCGGTGGCAGGCCAGAAGGTATATATCACCCACCTCTCCAAGACCGCCCATACCGGCACCCAGGAAGAGATTGAACGGAGCCTCCCGGAGCCGCTTAGCTGCGCATACGACGGCTTGGAAGTGCTGTTCAGGTAGCTTACCGTGCTAAAATATGAATTACGGCAGGTTCCGGTTTCGTAACCGGGACCTGTTTGTATATGATTCGGACAAACTCCTCCCGTGCACGGGCCACCTGTTCCCTGTACGCCGGTGCGGTTTGCAGGAGGGAATAGCCGATGCTGGTGGCCGGACGGCTGGCGTCCACATCGCTCTGCCAGTGGGCGCCCACAATTACACGGCTCTCGCCATAATCCCATCCCCTTTTGAAAAGCTCATTGGCTGCCGCCGGATTGATTTCGGAAAGTATGAGCGCCGCGCTCCAGCCGCGGATAGTATGGCCGGAAGGGTAAGAACCTTCGCCTCGGAGAGACTCCTCTTCCCACACAGTGTACATATGCTCGCCCATACGCTCAAAAGGCCTTTTCCGCATAAAATGAGCCTTTGGCCGGATACGGATAAGCTCAATGGTGGCAATGCCGTTGAAAAAGGCTTTATAGATTTCCGGCGTCTCTTCCTTGGAAATCTCCAGGCCGAAAGGCTCACTGAAAATAGCCGCCAGCGTATCCAGGTCCCAAATGGCGTCCCTTTCCGCAACAGCAGCCCTTTCGGCATCCTGTCGCATGGTTTTCCCCCACATATAACGCATCACATCGTGCGCAAAGTCAATGCTGGTGGTATCCGGCGGCGCCGGCAGGCATTTCACCAGATCCGGCATCTCGTCTATGGAGAAATAGGTTTCCTGCGCACGGGAAACCCAGGCACAGGCGCAAAGAAGGGCAACAATTGATATAAGTTTACGCATAGGATTCACTGTTTTCCGTTATGCAAATGTAGCAATTTTCGCTGAACCCGGGCCGATGAAAAAAGATTTGCAGAATCAGATTATTTCACCTATCTTTGCAGTCCATTTCGAGGGCATAGCTCAGTTGGTTTAGAGCGCTTGCTTGACAGGCAAGAGGTCCGCAGTTCAAATCTGCGTGTCCTCACAAAAGAAAAGAGACGTTTACAGATTGTAAGCGTCTCTTTTTTCCCAGTTAATCTTCTTCCCATTCCCGACCGGCGATGCCCGGATAAAAAATAAATGAGTCACTGGACGAGCAAATGATGCCGATCTCACCATCCATTTCCATGATCAAGGTTTCGGGTTTGATATATTCTGCTTTCATAATCTTATCGTGCAATATTCATTAAGGGTTGACGGGGATGATGATGGGAGTCCAGGGAGCGTAGAAGTCCTTGCCGTTGGGATGCTTCATCTTATCCATCCTGACGTTGAGGACATTAGTCTTGTTGAAGCCGAAACCGTTTTTCATTTCCAGCGGGATGAAAACCTCTTCGACATTCTCATCGGTACCGTTGGCGGTCGCATCGGCGTTCCGCTTGTCCAGGATGCTCTGAAGGACGACATTCCCTTTCCACTCTTCATTGGTCGGAACAATCATGCTGAGCATTTTGTCGTACATCCAATCGTCATTGTCCGTTGACAAAAGTCCCTCATAGAAATCGACATACATTTCTTTCGCTTCTTCAATGTCTTCCTCATCAGATTCTTCGTCCAGACCTATGAAGTCATAGAAGGTAGGCGAAGTCGAGGTGAGATATTCGAAGGCCTGGCAGGTGACGCCGATGTAGCTGTTGTTCAGCGGATGTCCCTCAGTACCATCCGAATCCCATGGCGTGGGTTTGTGAGGCATAACATAGACCTCACCGACCAGGTTCTCGTCGATATAGTTGTCATCAAGCGCGATGAACGAATCCACAGGACCAGGAGTAAACACCACCGGATTCTTCAACCTGATCACGATGTCCTTGTATTCGGCATCTTCCGGATCGACAGCCCAGGGGTTGGTGTCGAAGTTGGCGAAATCGAAGGTGCCCTTGGTGGCGATATGGTGCAGCGTGATCTTGGTGACCGTGATGTGCAGGTCGTTCTCGCCGCCGCGCGCATCCTTGTCGAATCCGATCTTGAACTTGACGGAGGAGAGGGCATGCTTGAAGAGCAACGACACCGGCGTGCCGGCTTCGTTGTCCTCGCTAAGGGCGACCAGCAAGTCCTTCTGCTCACTGACATCGGCCGGGGCGGTGTACACGAACTTCCCGTCGGAGATAGTCGGTGCGTCGTTCGTGTTGTCGCAGGTCGCATAGAAGGAGTGCGTGTCCGCGCCGGCAGGCCATATGAGGTCTTCATGTCCCGTGGCAACCCAGCCGTCACCGGGCTTCGTGAACAGGAAATTATCTATCCACTTGTTGGAAGCACCCTGAACGCCGACCATCTTGAAAGAACTGATGGAGGAAATCTCAGCGCCACGGGTTCCGACATCGTTCGCAACATTTACAACAAAAGGTATCCCCGGGCTGGATTCTTCCAGAGATGGAATAACTCCGGGGAATCCCTCTTTTGAGCAACCTGCCAAAACCGCTGAAACCGCCAGAGCGAGGGATAACAAATGGAAAAATGCTTTCATTGGCCTGAATATAAGCTCACAGAATAACATAGAGTAATACACTAATAACTATTAAGCACTCCAAATTTAAGTAAAATTCCCCAAACAATCATTCTGTACACGTCCAAAAGTAATCCTGTGGGAAGCAATTATTGCGGTTCACAGTATAATCTGGATTGGTAGCAAATCTGGATAGTCTTTCAGGGGCAGCTGCTCTAAGCGGAGTTTGGATTTCCGGACATCAGGGCGCCGGGTGGAGGGGCTGTTCCGCGAAGCGGATGACGGCGTCTGTTTGACGAACGTTACGGGCCGAAGGATCGTAAAAGGAGGAGTTCGCCGTCAAAGCCCCTCCAGCCGAAAAGCGCCCGTCCGGAAATCCTCACGGAGCGTGAGCACTGCCCCTGACAGCACTACAATTCCTGCTTTTTGGGAGAGGTGGTATTTCTGATGTGGGGATCTCTCCCACATAAACCCCCGTTCAACACACTCTAGGGCATAAT